>JAYTEZ010000289.1:0-3604 GCA_043734805.1 Microbacteriaceae bacterium | reverse complement strand
GAGAGGTGAGAGAACTCGCGGCTGATGATCGAGTTGCCCGAGCCACCGCCGATGATGACGAGGTCGAACCCGAGGGGCACCGAGTTGTCCCGCAGCCCGGTAGAGCCGGGCACCGCGCGCTCAGGCACCCTGGCGAACGGGGAGACCATCCGTCACGAGCGCCGCGAGTTCACGCGCCGACGCCCTCGTGAGCGGTTTGAGTTCCTTGTAGCTGATGACCGATCCAGCCGCGAGCTGCGGATCGTACGGAATCCGCACAATCTCGCGCACTCGGGACTTGAAGTGCGCCTCGATCTCTTCGAGTTTCACGAGGTTGGTGCCCTGCGTCGCGGTGTTGAGAGCAACGACCGCATTGCGCACGAGCTCCCCGTAGCCATTGGCTTCGAGCCAGGTGAGGGTCTCGGATGCGAGTCGCGCCTCGTCGACACTGCCCCCGGAAACAATGACAACGGAGTCCGCCCGCTGAAGCGTCGCGCGCATGACGGAGTGCACGATTCCCGTTCCGCAGTCGGTGAGCACGATCGAATAGAACCGCGCGGCAAGATCGGCGACGACGTTGTAGTCGTTCTCATCGAAGGCTTCGGAAAGCAGCGGATCCGTGTCGGAGGCCAGAATATCGAGCCGCGTTTCGTCGCGCGACACCATCGTCGTGAAATCGTTGAAACTGTTGATCGTCGGCGCCATGGTCACGACGTCACGAACGGTGGAACGGGTCTGCTTGTTCACGCGCTCGGAAAGCGTTCCCCGATCGGGGTTCGCGTCGATCGCGATAATGCGATCCTCCCTGCCATCGGAGAGCGCCATACCGAGGAGCGCCGTGATCGTCGTCTTGCCCACGCCGCCCTTGCGCGTCAGCACCGGGATGAAACGCGCACCGCCCTCGAACTTCTTGTCAATGCGAGCCTCGACCGCCTTTCTCGCGCGCACTTTCGAGGAATCGCCGCGATTCACCAGGTGCAGCGTCACCCCATAGACGAAGGCATTCCAGCCGCCCTCCGGCTTCGCACGCTTCGTCTTCCTGACGTTGATGAGACGGTCTGCGGTGAGCATTGCTGCGAGCTCCGGGGTGCTCGACACCTCTCCACGAAGGCGATCGCGGCGGCTGAGCGCGCGATCGTCGTTACTCGGCAGCTCGGGGATGAAGGGCGCTTCCGGTTCAGGAGCGGGGACTGCCCTGGGGGCGACGACCGCAATCGAGGTCGTAGTTGGCTGAGCGACCTCGACCGACCCTGGATTCACGGGCACCTCGACAATGGCCACCGCGAGTTCGTCTTCGGGGGCGGCATGAACGGTGTTCGGCAGACTCACCTCGATGGTGAGACTCTGCGGCAGTGTCGACGCAAGGTCCTCCGCCGGAGCGTCGTCCAGACCGAAGTCACTTTCGGAGGCGGGGAATCCCCCGTGCTCGTCCGCTTGACTGCCTCTTGTTGCCATGACAACAACACCTTCCGTTACTGTGGAAACCTCTAGGTTACCCGGGCAGGATCCGATCCGCCCGCGGCGAGCGCAGCGGGCGGGACAGGGCGGAGTCTGCTCAGGCCGGTTCGATCTCCATGAGGAGGTCGCCCGCATCCACCTGCTGGGTCGTCGGAATTGCGAGGCGCCACACGGTGCCTGCCACAGACACGGTGATGGCGGCTTCCATCTTCATGGCCTCGATCGATGCGACGCGCTGACCGACTTCGATCGTGTCACCCTGCGAGACCTGCAGCGTGACAACTCCCGAGAACGGCGCGGCGATCTGGCCGGGCTGTGTCGGATCCGCTTTCTCCGCGGACTTCACGTCAACCGCGATACTTCGATCGCGAGCGAAGACCGGGCGCAGCTGTCCGTTCAGGATGGTCATGACGGTGCGCATGCCATTTTCGTCTGCCTCGCCGATCGCCTCGAGCCCGACATGGAGGCTTACCCCCTTGCCGATCTCAATCACGTGCTCCGTGCCCTGGCGAAGCCCGTAGAGGTATTCAACGGTGCCAACGACCGACAGGTCGCCGTACAGTTCCCGAGCCTCGTCAAATTGCCTGGTCGGGCCGGGGAAGAGAAGGCGGTTGAGGGTCGCACGGCGCAAAGCGGAGTCCCCGGCAATGCCGGCCCGATCCTCGAGGGTGATCTCCTCGACGCCAATCTTGACCGTGCGCCCCTTGAGCACCTTGCCGCGGAACGGTTCCGGCCAGCCGCCGGGCAAATCCCCCAGCTCTCCCGCCATGAAGCCGATGACGGAATCCGGGATATCGTACCTATCGGGGTTCTGCTCGAAGTCGTCTGGATCCGCGTTCGCCGCGGCGAGTGAGAGTGCTAGATCACCGACGACTTTCGATGAGGGCGTTACTTTCGGGGGGCGACCGAGGATCTTGTTTGCCGCCGCGTAGAGATCCTCGATCTTCTCGAACTGGTCGGCGAGACCGAGCGCGATCGCCTGCTGACGCAGGTTGCTCAACTGGCCGCCCGGAATCTCGTGGTGGTAGACGCGACCGGTCGGCCCGGAGAGCCCCGATTCGAACGGCTTGTAGGCGTGGCGCACGGCCTCCCAGTACGGCTCGAGGTCTGAGACCGCCTGGAGCGAGAGTCCGGTGTCGCGTTCGGTGTGCGCGAGAGCCGCAACGAGAGCGGATGCCGACGGCTGACTGGTCGTGCCGGCCATGGGGGCACTCGCGACGTCTACTGCATCGGCTCCCGCCCGGCTGGCGGCGAGCAGCGTGGCGAGCTGGCCGCCCGCTGTGTCGTGAGTATGCACATGGACGGGAAGGTCGAATCGCTCTCGCAGCGCGCCGACGAGCTTCTCCGCCGCGCTCGCTCGCAGCAGCCCCGCCATGTCCTTGATCGCGATGATGTGCGCCCCGGCCTCGACGATCTGCTCGGCGAGCCTGAGGTAGTAGTCCAGAGTGTACAAATCTTCCGCCGGGTCAAGCAGGTCGCCGGTGTAGCAGACCGCGACCTCGGCGACGGCGTGGCCGGTCGCGAGCACCGAGTCGATTGCCGGCCTCATCTGCGAGACATCGTTGAGGGCATCGAAGATGCGGAAGATATCGACACCGCTGGATGCCGCCTCACGCACGAAGGCATCCGTCACCTCCGTCGGGTACGGGGTGTAGCCGACGGTGTTGCGGCCGCGGAGCAGCATCTGGATGGCGACGTTGGGCAGGGCCTCACGCAGGGACGCGAGACGATCCCACGGGTCCTCCCCGAGAAAACGCAGAGCGACGTCGTAGGTGGCGCCTCCCCACGCCTCAACCGAGAGCAGCTCGGGTGTCATACGGGCCACGTAGGGAGCCACAGTGAGAAGATCCTTGGTGCGCACCCGCGTCGCGAGCAGGGACTGGTGGGCATCGCGGAAGGTGGTCTCGGTCACCGCAAGCGCGGTCTGCTGTCGCAGGGCTGCGGCGAAACGGACGGGGCCGAGCTCGAGCAGTCGCTGGCGCGACCCGCTCGGCGCCGGTACCGTCAGGTCGACGATGGGTAGCTTGATCGCCGGGTTGATGATGCCAACACCGTCGCCATTCGGACGGTTCACCGTGACATCCGCAAGCCAGTTGAGGATCTTGGTGCCGCGATCCTTCGACTGATGCGTGCTGAAAAGCTGAGGACGCTCCTCGATGAATGAGGT
>JAYTEZ010000288.1:0-4305 GCA_043734805.1 Microbacteriaceae bacterium | reverse complement strand
CCGCCGCCGCCGCTTGGGCAAGCGCGGTGTAGCGGTCGAGCGCGGTCGGCGTAGCGAATATCTCGACGACGAGTTCGGGCCGGAACGTCAGCGCTTCGGTGACCGACTGAGGTCCTTCGAGCAGAAAAAGGCCGGTTGTCGCCCGCCCGTCGCGCTTGGCAAGCTTCGCCACGCTTCTGATGCGGGGCGAGCGGGGATTGTCTAGCACCTTTCCAGTCTATTCGTGCTCTGCGAGAGCTTGCTGAGGGTGACGATGAGATTCACGGTCGCAGCTGTGCCGGTCGCAGCTGTGCCGGGCGCAGCATCCGCTCCGATGACTGAGGCCCGACCACCATCGGTGACCGGGCCTCGAGGTCGAACTCGAACTACCTGCGCTTACGCGGCGCTGACTCGCGGCGCCGACGTGTCGGCGGGCAGCGCAGCTTTCGCGGTGGCAACAAGAGCCGCAAACGTCGCCGGCTCGGTAACGGCAAGGTCAGCAAGAATACGGCGATCGACCTCGACACCAGCAAGGTTCAAGCCCTGAATGAGTCGGTTGTAGGTCAAGCCGTTCGCGCGCGACGCGGCATTGATGCGCTGGATCCACAGGCGACGGAAATCACCCTTGCGAGCGCGACGGTCACGGTACGCGTAGACGAGCGAGTGGGTGACCTGCTCCTTCGCCTTGCGGTAGAGGCGCGAACGCTGGCCGCGGTAGCCCTTGGCACGCTCGAGGATGACCCTGCGCTTCTTGTGGGCGTTGACGGCCCTCTTTACTCTTGCCATTTCCTAAATCCTTATTCTTAAGTCGGCGCTGTCGTGGGTCAGCGTTGTCAGTCGGTGTTAGATGCCGAGAAGCTTTTTGATCGCCTTGACATTCGCCGGGGCGATGACCTGGTCCTGGTTCAGGCGACGCTTGCGCTGGCCCGACTTGCTTTCCAGGTTGTGGCGCATACCAGCCTGCTGCTTCATGATCTTTCCGCTACCCGTGACCTTGAATCGCTTCTTGGTCCCCGAGTGGGTCTTCTGCTTGGGCATATCTCTCCTTGTTCGAGCCTTCGTCTGAACTGTCTACTCGGCGGACTAATCCGTCGTCACATCTGCTGGTGCAGTTTTGGGGGCCACCGCGCGGGGCTTCGGCGCAGCACCCGGTGTCGGTACCGGGGTGGATGCCGCTCGGGGCTTTGGCGCAGCGGAAGGTGTTGGCTTCGAGGACGCAGCAGGAGCCGGCGTCGCTTTCGCAGCCGGTGCGGCTTTCGCAGCTGGTGTGGGTGTCGCGGCAGGAGCCGGCGTCGCGGCCGGTGTGGGTGTCGCGGCTGCCGTCGGGGCCGCGGCGACGGGTGCCTCGACCGCGGCATCCGGCGTCTGCTCTTCGACTGGCTCGACCTGCGCTGGCTCGACCTGCGCTGGCGCGGCCTCGACGTGTTCCGCGTGCCTGGCAACCATCGGCGCTGCTGCCGGTGCCTCGACCCGCTCAGCGCGCGCCGGCTTGCTCGATACCTTCTTGGAATCGTGCTCCGCCTTGACCTCGGCCTTGGTCTTGAGCGGTCCGATCACCATGACCATATTGCGGCCGTCGATCATCGGGGTGGACTCTACAGAGCCGAACTCCGAAACATCCTCAGCGAAGCGCTGCAGAAGGCGAACGCCCTGCTCGGGGCGCGACTGCTCGCGACCGCGGAACAGGATCATGGCCTTCACCTTGTCGCCGGTCTTCAGGAAGCCCTCTGCGCGCTTGCGCTTGGTCTCGTAGTCGTGAACGTCGATTTTAAGTCGGAACCGCACCTCTTTGAGGATCGTGTTCGACTGGTTGCGCTTGGCTTCTTTGGCCTTCTGCGCGGTTTCGTACTTGAACTTGCCGAAATCCATGATCTTGGCGACGGGAGGCTTGGAATTGGGAGCAACCTCAACCAAATCCAGGTCGGCCTCCTGAGCGAGACGGATGGCTTCTTCAATGCGCACTACACCGACCTGCTCGCCGTTGGGGCCAACAAGTCGGACCTCCGGCACGCGGATTCGGTCATTTGTACGGGGATCGCTGATGCGTAACTCCTTAGTCAGTTCTGCTGGCCAGAGCGTTCTTGACGGGCGTCAAACTGAGACGAAGGAGGAGATTCACGCGACAGGGTTCCGAATATTTTTGGAACACCCGGCACGGCACCCTGACTACTCACTCGCACTCTCGTGCGAACGGGCGGGGCACCAACAACCCGGTAACCTTGAAGAAGCGGTCAAGCGCGGGTGGGAGAATCTCCACTTTCGTTCCGAAACCTTGGCAGGCCTCGGAGCCAACCCTGAGTGTAACAGAGGATTGCCCCATGAGCCCTACGCCTCCGAGCGATGCCGAGCACATCCATTCCTTCGATGAGAATGATGCGGCTCGCGACATCGCCGAAGTACCTGCTATCGAGGTCATTAACACCGTCGCGGTGCACCTCCTCAGCGCAGCGGCGGTCAAATGTGGACTCGCGGATGACCCGCAGAATCAGCTCGACCTCGACGAAGCCCGCAAACTCATCAATGCCCTCGCCGGCCTCATTACCGCGAGCGCTCCGGACCTCGGGGATCAGCACGCTCGTGCCCTGCGCGACGGACTCCGGTCGGTGCAGCTCGCGTTTCGCGAGGCGTCTGCGATACCGGATGCTCCGGGGTTCGGCCCCGGGGAAAAGCTCACCGGTCCGGTCAGCTGACCGGTCAGAACCACCGCTCGAGGGCTCGGGCGGCGGCGTGGATAACGCGGTGGTGCGATTCTCCGCTCGCATCCAAAACGCAGGACATCCACCACCGTCGGGGGTGTTTCTCGACGTTTAAGGTCATTTCAGGGCGAATCTCCTGCGTTTTCAGTGGGTGCGGATCTGCGGATGCACCGGTCGGCGGCAGGACGGGGTCGGCGTTACCGGGGTTCGTCGTCGAACAGGCCGCGCTGGCGTGGGCGATTTCGCCGAGCCCTGACCGTCACGAATATTCCGACACTGATCCAGAGAATCGCGACGAGAAAAAACCACGTCTCTGACGCGGCACCGAAGACAAGACCAAGCAGCACGACGACGAAGCCGACATTCAGCCAAAAGTAAACCGAACGGGCCGCGAGCGGAGTCGGCGATCGAGGGGACTGTCGAGGGGTTGGATGTTGGTTCGAGTCGTCGTTGAAGAGCGATCCGCCCGCCCTGCCTTCGGTTCCGTCGTCATTCATGTGATTCAGCGTAGACCGGCTGGGTGTGCGTCGCTTGGGTTTCGACACGCTTGCTGGCGCTGATCACTGGACCGGCACGACCCGGACTCGCAGGGAGTCGACCCTGGTCGCGATGAGGGTGCTGTCGGACCAACGCCGTCGCAGTCTCTCCAGCAGAGCATCCAGTTCGGGCCGGGCGAGGCCGGCGACGAGTCCGAGCTGCACGATCAGTTCGGGGCCGGCGAGTCGGGCATCCGGGTCACCGGCATCGAGCAGAACCGACAAGACTGCCTGCTCGGGCTCGGCCGAGGTGAGGAAAGCTTCGAGCACGTTCTGGTCGAGATAGCTCGGCAGCCAGGTTCGCGACTGGGCGATCGCCCACAGTGCCGGTCTGCGGATGACGAACTCGGTCTCCGAGGTCGCGTCGAGAACCACGAGCTCTGTATCCTCACTCGCGGCGGCGAGAGCGACCCGAACGGCATCCGCGGGAACCGGCCGTGCGGCCGGGTTCCAACGCCGCATTGCCTCGACCGAGCTGAATACGGGCATGGCGTCACGGGAGTCCGGGCCCGCCACTGTAACGATCGACAGCTCAGCGGTCTCCTCCAGCAGGATCCCGCGCTCGTTGACCCCGGCCTCCCCCACCCGCGCAACGAGAGGGATGAGCAGTCGCGACTCGCGGAACGCGTCGACCACCTCGACCTCGCCGACCGCACGCGACCGGAACCGGCGCAGCGCCTCGAGCAGACGCTCGGGTGCTGACCCGTCGTCACCGGAGAAGGCATTCTGGTCGAAGTGGCGCCCCGTCCACGGAGTTCCGGCGGAGTCGGTCTGAGCCATCAATCCGTCGCGGCGTGCAGCGCCTCGGCGAGGGTGAAGGCTTTCGCGTAGAGGGCCTTGCCGACGATGGCGCCCTCGATTCCGTGCGGCACGAGCGCCCTGAGCTCCGCGATGTCGTCGAGGCTCGAGATGCCGCCGGAGGCGATAACGGGCTTGTCTGTTTGGCTGGCAACAGAGCGAAGAAGTTCGAGGTTGGGGCCCTGCAGTGTGCCGTCTTTCGTGACGTCCGTCACGACGTAGCGGGAGCATCCTGCCGCCTCCAGGCGATCCAGAACCTGGAAGAGGTCGCCGCCATCCTTCGTCCACCCGCGGGC
>JAYTEZ010000287.1:0-3622 GCA_043734805.1 Microbacteriaceae bacterium | reverse complement strand
AACAACCGCAAGATATCCCGGAGCGACGCGGATGCCCTGGTCGAGAAGTCGCTCATGAGCGCCAACCTGTGGAACGAGGTCAAGGATCGTCTCGCCCTCCCCGGCTCCAGTCTCTCGGGCGGCCAGCAGCAGCGGCTCTGCATCGCCCGGGCGATAGCGGTGCAGCCCGAAGTGGTACTCATGGACGAGCCGTGTTCTGCCCTCGACCCGATCTCGACCCTCGCCATCGAAGACCTGATCGAGGAACTCAAGCTCGACTACACCATCGTCATCGTCACCCACAACATGCAGCAGGCCAGCCGTGTGTCTGACCGGACGGCCTTCTTCAACATCGCTGGCACCGGCAAGCCCGGCAAGCTCATCGAGTACAACGACACCAACACGATCTTCTCGAAGCCGAGCGTGCAAGCCACGGAAGACTACGTCTCCGGCAAGTTCGGATAGTCATCCGGCGCATCCACGCCCCTCAACGAAAACGCAGGACATTCACCACGGATGGCTCGAATTCGTGACGCTAGCGCGGTTTTGTGGTGAATGTCCTGCGTTTTGGGAAGGGAACGTGCCGGCAAGGGACAGCGCCGAGAGCGGATCCGCATCGACCGATCGCGGCGGGGGTTATGCGCTCGATACCGCCACGATGGGCGCCGATGTCGGTTTCATCGAACCGCCCTTCGGTTCAACGGTGATTCCGAGGGTGTCGCCGCCCGTCATCTCGCCGTCGAGTATACGAACGGTCGCTCCGGATGCCGCAGCGCTGAAGGTGCCGGCGGGGGTCGCGTTCGACTTCGCGTCGATGTACCAGAGTTCGTAGACCTTTCCGTCGGCGAGCGATGGGAGCTTGTTGATCAGCACGGCGGAACGCCGTAGCTCTGCGGACCACACGAAGGTGGCCGTGCCGCCACCGGCGACGTTGGCTTTTGACTGCCGAGAATCGCTCGCCGAGTAGATCGCGGTGAGGGATGCGGCCTGCTGTTCCCCGTGATTCGCGTTCGCAAGGCCGAGCACATTGCCGCCGACGAAGAGCGCGACCGCAGCCGCAGCCGCAACAAGGATCGCCACCGGACGGTTAAACCAGCGCGCCGTAGCCCTGGTGGATGCTTTCGACGGAATCGACACCAACGGGGGGCGCGCGGCCTGAATCGCAGGCAACTGCGGAGTCACGGCAATCTGCGCCATGAGCCGAGCCCTGAGCTCGGCTGGAGGAGCGACAGGCTCGGAAGCCAGTCCGATCAGAACCGCTGTATCGGACAATGAGGCCACCTCTGCCCGCGCCTCTTCGGCGGTCAGCAGGTACGCCTCGAACCGAGCTTTTTCTACCCCATCAAGTGCATTCAGGGCGTAGGCACCGCTCAGGAGATGTAGTTCGTCGCGATCGCTCACGATGCCACCCCCAATTCATCGCGCAAACGGATCATTCCGTCCCGCAGTCGAGTCTTTACCGTACCAATCGGCACGCTCAACAGCTGTGCCACTTCGCTGTGGCTGTAGCCGCCGTAATACGCCAGAGTGACGGCCTGCCGCTGCAGTTCGGTCAATTGCGTCATGGCTTCCTTCACCCTTTCGTGTTCGATGGTTGTTTCAACGGTCTGCGCTACATTGTCGTACTCGGAGACGTAGTCCCTTATTCCTATTTTCACGTCGCGGTCTCGGCTGGACTGCGACGCCCTGATCCGGTCGATGGCGCGTCGATGCGCCATAGTCAGGATCCACGTTGATGCCCCGCCCTTGCTCGGCTCGTACCGTGCGGCGGACTGCCAAATCTCCAGAAAAACTTCCTGGGTGACTTCCTCGGACTGCGCGTGATCCACCAGCAAGCGGCGGACCAACCCGAACACCCTCGGGGAGATTTCGTCATACAGCGCGCCGAAGGCCGCCTGGTCGCCGCCAACAATCCGGGCAAGCAGAGTCTCTTTCGAAACAGGCCGTTCGTCGGACTCGAAGTCCTGGCTGCGGTCGATCTCACGGGGCACAAGCTCAAGCATGCCAAAGAATCCATGCGTTCGTGGGCAGAGTTGACGTCCGACTCACCTGGAGTAGGGCATCAAGCGCTTCTCTATTCGGTTGTGTGTTCAGTTGTGTGCGACCCGCACAGCGTGCAGACAGAAGGCCTGATACCGGTCTGCTGCCAACTGTGTGGGTCACAACTGATGTTCGCGACCGACCACCAAACAGATTGGTATTGGCCGTCCCGTGGAGCGAATTGTCAGGAACTGGCCGCTGACAGAACGGAGCCGGGCCGCAGAACGCCTCTCGGCGCATGGCCGCTCGAAGCGGCTAATAGTGGAGCCCGGGGTTACTGCGGCCCGGTGGTGGCCCTTGCGAGCCGTTGACCAGTGTAACAAGCGGTGCTGATTGCAACCTGCTCAGTCGAGCGTGCCCGCCCGCCACAGGCGAACACACGATCCGAATTCAATCGCTGTCTGCGACAGGCGCAATGCTCGCGTCGTGAGCTCGGATGCGCGCTCCGGAGAGGACAGGTCGACGTCGTCGGCGACGCTGGTGCAGCCGAGAGCCATGATGCGACAAAAGGCAGCCGCGCGGTCGAGGGCGACACCGAAGTCGCCCTCGAACAGCCCGCGCAGAATCAGGTCGGCGAGATCCGTAATCTCGGCGGGGCCGGTGGGAGTTGTCGCTCCCGCGACGACGGGGTCGATAGTCGTGGCAATCTCGCTGCCGCGCTGGAAGAGAAAGCTCGTGCCGGTAGCATCCTGACGCACCAGAGCACGCATGAGGTAAATGCGCCAGAGCGCCCCCGGGAGACTGCGCGGGCTGGCGCGCGCCCACAGCTCAGCCACCGCATCGATTCCGTGCTCGTCCGTGAAAGCCACGAGACGATCGATAACACCCTCGTCGGCCCTTTCGCGCACCCGGCTGAGCAGCGCCTGCGCCGTCTCGTGGGCGACACGGCTGATCTGGGCGGGGTCTTCCCCGCCCTCGAAGCTCTCGAACTTGGAACCCGAGAACTGGGTCGGCTTATGGAACTCGTCGGTCATCCGTTCCAGCCTAGGCCAACGCGCTGCGGATCAGGGCCCGGCCAGAGACTCTCTCAATCCACGCTACATTTAAGGCGCGGGCCTCTAGCTCAGTTGGTAGAGCATCGGACTTTTAATCCGTGGGTCGTCGGTTCGAGCCCGACGGGGCCCACCGTATTCATTGGGATGCAGGGCCTTCGGGCCGCCTGACGGAAATCTGATCCCGTCCGAATCCCGTCGGAGCACAACCTAAAGCCCGGTCAGCTTTTGATCGATAGCCAGCGCCAACAGCCTGAACACTGGGCGAGACTTCCTGCCGGCGTCATCTTCAACGACGATCCTCTCCAAACGCGCCGTGACCCTTTGGCCGAGCAACTCACGGATCTGCGGCATCAACTCGGGGCCGACCGGTCCATGAAGCTCGGTGTCGTCCTCCTTGACGAGGTAGAAGATGCGCCGTTGTGTTCGAATGCCGTCCAAGGTCGCGTCGACGGTCTCTTCAGAAACCAGGTCGCGCTTTCCAGCGAGAGCAACGTCGACGCTGCGAGCTTGATCGCCCGAGAGTACTGATTCGACCCGGCCGTCGAGCTTGGGCAGGTCCAAGGTGAGGTGGATTCCTCCCGTTGTCTTGATCGCGTCAGCCAGAGTCT
>JAYTEZ010000286.1:0-2138 GCA_043734805.1 Microbacteriaceae bacterium | reverse complement strand
CAATGCCAAGGCAACGGCGTCAGCGGCGTTCGAAACGAATTGCGCGCCTGACCAGGCGCGGCGGGTTTCTGTTGGCACTCGGCGTGGTCGCTCTGGCCGCCTCATACTGGCTCGGTCGGCGTGAGCTGCTCTATCTGGGGTGTTTCGTCGGTCTGCTCCCGCTGTTGGCCCTGGCCTTCGTGCGCCTTCGGCCAATGCGGCTGTCGGTGATGCGATCGTTCACACCGCCGGTCGTGTGCGCCGGGCATCCCGCAATTGTCGAAGTCTCCGTCGGCAATCTCGCCGCCGTGCCGACCATGGAAGCGAACTGGAGGGACAGCTGGCCGTGGCAGCCGTTGGCGACGCAACCCGCCCGCCTCCCGTCGCTGGTGCCGCGCCGTCTGTACTCAGCGCGCCGGGGCGCTCTGACACTGCTCCGCTACGAGTTGCTCCCGCCCCGGCGCGGGGTGTTCCGGATCGGTCCAATGCTGGTCGACTTCTCTGACCCGTTCGGCCTCGCCGACGGCGCGCTCACCGCGGGCTCGAGCGACTCACTCATCGTGACTCCGGATGTCGTCGCGCTGGCTGATCACATCGTGTCCACGGCGGCCGATGAGGGCCAGGTACGCATGCTGCAGCGTCGCGCGCTCGGCGGCGAGGACGACCTGATGACGCGCGAATACCGACGCGGCGACGCGCTTCGCCGGGTGCACTGGCGCGCGTCGGCCCACCACGGCGAGCTCATGGTGAGGCAGGAGGAGCAGCGCAGTCATGCCGAAGCGCACCTGCTACTCGACACGCGGCGGTCCCACTATCGCGATGCACTATCCGGGGTCGATGGGGACGGGCCAGAGAGCGAGTCCTTCGAATGGGCGGTGAAACTCACGGCATCCCTCTGCCTGCATTTGCAGCGCACCGGCTTCATCGTGCAGGTGCTCGAGACCGGAGAGACCCAACTCGCCGCACCCGACCGGCCCGGGGAGTTCCTCGAGAGTCTCGCCTCGGTCGCACTAACTGATGCCTCATCCGGCGAGCTGTCGCTGTCGCACGGTGCGCAGCGGCCCGACCGTTCGCAGGGTTCGGTCTTTGCGATCATCTCGGATGTCGACCCGCCGACGCTCGAACGCCTCGTCACTCATCGGCACTCCTTCGATCTCGCGGTCGCGTTTCTCGTCACACCGAGGTATCGCGCGCTCGCCGAGCCGCTGCGCGCGGCCGGCTGGACCTGCATCCCGGCGGCTCCCGACGATCCGATCGAACAAGCATGGTCAGCTCTCGGAGCAGAACAGGCGGTCGGCCGTGGCCACACCTAGGCGCGCCCCGCGTTCCTCCGCACAACGGTCTGCAGCTGTCAAACGGACTGGAGCCCTCCGGGCGACCATCCCCGGCGCGCCACCGCGGGCACGCGCGGGCGAAACGAGCACGAGTATCGCGCTGCTGATCGCGCTCCTGGTGACCTCTTCGGGCTTGCACGTGATCCTCGGGGATGTGACCTGGTGGTTCCAGCTCGCGCTGCTCAGCATCGCGCTGCTCGGTTCCGCGGCTCTCGTGCGCAGGCTGAGCCGCCAGCGCTGGCTCCCGCCTCTTGTTGCCGCCCTCGTGCTCGTCGCGGCGCTCACCGTCTCGTTTGTGCCGGGCACGGCTTTTCTCGGAGTCGTGCCGACAGCGCAGTCCTGGCAAGAATTTGAGGGGCTCAGTGCTGCCGCCGCGCAGTCGATAGCCCGACAATCCCTGCCCGCGGTCGTCGTCACGCCGATCTTGTTTCTCCTCTTCCTTGGCGTCGGCATCATCGCTATTGTCGCCGACTCGCTCGCCGTCGCGCTTCGCAGCCCGGCTTTCGTCGGCATCCCGCTTCTCGTTCTCCTTGGCGTGCCGAGCATCGTCTCGATCGACAGTACCGATCCGGTCACCTTCGTGCTCGCAGCGTTTGCCTATCTCTACCTGCTGTGGGTCGCCTCGCCCCGTCGCCAGACGCGCCTCGCCCTGTCGCTCGCCGGCGTGGTCGTCGTTGGCGCACTCCTCGTTCCGCTCGCGCTGCCGCCGGTGGTTCCGAGCGAGAATCAGAACGGCACCGGGTTCAGCTCCGGTGTCAATCCGATTCTCAACCTTGGCGAGAATCTTCGGCGCGACGGCGAACGCACGGTGCTCGACTACAGCAC
>JAYTEZ010000285.1:0-2100 GCA_043734805.1 Microbacteriaceae bacterium | reverse complement strand
GAGTCCCCATCGACGCCGAATCCGCCGAGCGGCTTGCGGCCAACGGGCTCCGGTTTGGTTTGGTCGATACGAATGACCCCGAAGCCTTCGGTGCGTGGTTGCACGCAGACGCCCGCGGGTTTCACGGTGCAGGCCCGTCCGAGGACTCCGTCGAAACGCAGGTGCGGGGGCTTGCCTATCGTCGCACCACCGGGGTCTGGGACGATTCCTCCGCGGAGGCGGCATCCCCGGTTTCCACGGTCAGTTCGTGGCCGACACAGTTGACTGTACCCGGGCAGACCAGCGTCACCGCATGGGCGATCAGTTCCGTGACCGTGTCGCCAACGCACCGGCGAAGGGGCATCGCTCGGGCCATGATCGAAGCCGAACTCCGCACCGCGCAGCGGTTCGGCGCGCCTCTTGCGATGCTCACCGTTTCTGAGGCCACAATCTACGGCCGCTACGGCTTCGCACCGTCCGCCCTGACTGCGGACTGGACGATCGATACGCGACGCGCGCGCTGGACCGGCCCCGCGGCGTCCGGTCGCGTGCAGTTCATCACGCCGGAGCAACTGCGGGTCGATGGCCCGGCACTGATCGAACGCGGACGCCTGAACGCGCCCGGCGACATCGAACGATGGAGCCACCAGTGGGAGCATCTGCTCGGTCTTGTCGGTGATGACAAAGACCGGGCCAAAAACCTGCGAGTGGTGCGCTATGACGACAGCGCGCGCATCGCCCAGGGGTTTGCGATCTATCGTGTCACCGAGACGGTCGGTGACTTCAGCGCACACATTCTCGACCTGCACCATCTTGTCGCCGCGACGGATGACGCGTATGCCGGACTGTGGCGTTACCTCATCGAAATGGACCTCGTCGCTTCGATAACGGCGCCGCTCCGCTCCGCCGATGAGGCGTTCACCTGGCAGCTTTCGGATTTCCGCGCCGCACGCAAAACGTGGGAGCGTGACCACCTGTGGACTCGCATCCTCGACGTCAAGGCCGCCCTCGAAACTCGCCGGTACGGTGCACCAGGGAACATTGTTCTCGAGGTGGACGACCCGCTCGGTTTCGCTGACGGGCGCTTTCTGCTCACGATCGAACCGGACTCTCTGGCGTCGGTCGTGCCATTGCCGGGCAGGGCTCCGGACGACGCTGCCGCCGTCGCTCTCACGGTGAACGAGCTCAGCGCGCTCTACCTTGGCGGGGTTTCCGCCGTCTCCCTCGTGCGGGCGGGCCGGATCACCGAACTCCGCGAGGGTTCCGCGGTTGCCATCGATCGCGCATTCCGGTCAACCGTTACGCCGTGGTTGAGTATCTGGTTTTAGGCGGGAAAGGTCGCGGGTGCGAGAAAAGCCTCGATCGCCGCGGTGAACGAGGCCGGGTCGTCCGCCCCGCACAGTTCGCGGGCCGAATGCATTGACAGCAGCGCTACCCCGACATCGAAGGTGCGGATGCCGAGGCGGGTCGCCGTTAGCGGTCCGATCGTTGAACCGCACGGTACCGCGTTGTTGGAGACGAACTCCTGGTATTCGATCCCAGCCTGGCGGCAGCACCTCGCCCACTCGGCCGCCCCGAGGGCGTCGGTGGCGTAGCGCTGGTTGCCGTTGATTTTAAGGAGCGGGCCGCGATTGACGAGTGGGCGGTTGGTCGGGTCATGCCGCTCCGGATAGTTGGGGTGCACGGCGTGGCCAGCATCCGCCGAGAGGCACCACGAGTCGGCGAGTGCACGCATCCGCTCGGTCTCTGACGCGCCGAGACCCAGGCTGATTCGCGTCAGCAGGTCGGCGAGGAACGGCCCGCTCGCACCGGATCGCGTGTCGGAGCCGACCTCCTCGTGGTCGAACGCAGCGAAGACCGCCACCTGGTCGAGGGTGTCGGGCAGAGCCAGAATCGCGGTGAGGCCGGCGTGCACGGAGGAGAGGTTGTCCAGCCGTCCGGAGGCGAACAGTTCGTTGTGGAGGCCGAAGACCTGGGGCGGAGCAGTGTCGGCAACCACGATGTCGTACCCGGTGACCTGCGCGCCCGCGCGCCCGGCGATTCGTGCGAGGTGGGCGACGATGTCGGCATCCGCTGGGTCTCCGACACCGATGATCGGGTTCATCTGGGTCTGCGGATTGA
>JAYTEZ010000284.1:0-3425 GCA_043734805.1 Microbacteriaceae bacterium | reverse complement strand
CGTTTCGTTTCGATGCAGGATCACTACAACCTCCTCAATCGCGAGGAGGAGCGCGAGATGCATCCGTTCTGCCTCGACCAGGGGGTAGGCGTTCTCCCGTGGAGTCCGTTGGCGCGCGGCAGACTCACGAGACACTGGGATGCCTCGACCTCGCGCTCGGAGACCGACGAGTTCGGCGGCACCCTGTACCGGCAGGCCGAGATCGCCGACCGACAGGTGGCGGATGCCGTGGCATCCATTGCGACCAGGCGCGGCATTCCTCGCGCACAGGTCGCACTCGCCTGGGTGGCGCAGCAGCCCGCCGTGACGTCGCCCATCGTCGGTGCGACCCAACTCTCTCATCTGGACGATGCCGTTGCCGCCGTCGAGCTCCAACTGAAGGACGCGGAGATCAGCGAACTGACGTCCCCCTACATTCCGCACGCCATCGAGGGTTTCTAGGTCACACAGCTCCGTGCCGTCGGGACGGGCAATACATTGGGAGCATGACCCTCCGCCCAGACAAGTCCCGCCCTGCCGACCTCGGCGTGCTCAGCCAGGCGGTACACGCCGGAAACGCGGTAGACCCTGGCTCGGGGGCGTTGCGTACCCCGATCGTGATGGCCAATTCCTACGAACTGCCGGAAGACCCCAGCATGATGGACTGGTCGGGCATCGATGTGATGAACTACACACGCAGCGGCGCCGTGAACCAGAACGCTCTCCAGCGGAAGCTCGCCGTGCTCGAGCAAGGCGAGGATGCTGTTGCGCTCGCGAGCGGCGTAGCGGCGTTGCATGCGGTCTTCTTCACCTTTTTGAGAAGCGGCGACCACGTTGTCATCGCTGACGTGGCCTACGAGGCCGTTTTTCGACTCTTCACCGAACTGTTGCCCAGAAAATACGGCATCAATGCCACCTTTGTCGACGCGAGCGACCTGGACGCGGTCCGGGCTGCGATTCGACCGGAAACACGTCTCGTACACATCGAGGCGATCGCGAACCCGACGACCAAGGTGACGGATGTCGCGGCCGTCGCAACGATCGCGCACAACGCTGGCGCACTCCTGTCGATCGACAGCACGTTCTCGCCGCCGCCGCTCTTCCGCCCGCTTCTCCACGGAGCAGACCTCGTCGTGCACTCCCTCACAAAATACATCAACGGACACGGGGACGCGATGGGAGGTGCTGTCGTTGGCAGCGCTGAGCTCATCCGGCAAATCAAGCACGACGCGATGGTCGATGTCGGAGGGGTCATCAGCCCTTTCAACGCCTGGCTGATCATGAGGGGGTCGGTGACTCTGCCATTGCGGCTTCGCCAGCACGTCCAGTCCGCGCTCGCCGTCGCGACGTGGCTGGAGGCGGACCCGCGGATCGCGTTCGTCGCTTACCCCGGGCTCGCCTCGCATCCGCAGCACGAGCTTGCCGCGCGACAGTTCGACAGCGGCTTCGGAGGGATGATGTCCTTCGCGGTGCTCCCACCGGACGGCTCCAGCACCGTCGATACCCAAAACCGTTTTGTCGCCAATCTGCGCGTTGTGACGTCCGCCGTGTCGCTCGGGCACGATGAGTCGCTCATCGTTCACGTCGACTCGTCCGGCCCTCGGGTCGCAACGTACCCACCGGGGTTCCGCGAGTACGGACACCTTCGGTTCTCGATCGGGCTGGAGGGTGTCGATGACATCATCGGCGACCTCGGCGCGGCGCTCGATGCCGTGAGCGGTCCGCGCGACTCGCGTGGCGGTCGGTCAGGATGATGAAAGCCGCACGTTAGTGAAGGCGGTATAATTATTCGCGGAGAATCGGGTGCTGCTCAACGGTGTGCGCACGATCATCTTCACGTAGTTCCCAGGAGGTGCGTGACTCGTCACTCGGACTCGGGATGGGTGGCTGAGGCCAAACCGGGATATCCCAGCAAGCCGCAGGACTCCTTGTCCACCGAACTGGGGTACTCGCCGTGACCCCCCTCCCGTGGTGAACATGGGAGGGTTGTTACGACAGCACATTCCGAGATTAGTTCCGCACAATCGATTGAGGCTTCGCAGTGAACGACGGGAATCGCGCAAGAGCGATGGTGGACACCGTTTCCATCGCCGACGATGCATCCGGCACGGATATCATGGTCATCCGGGTGTGGAAAGACGCTGTCCACGAACACGGCTTCCGGGCGCGATTGACTTTCGGTACGAGCCTCACCGCGGAGCCGTCGATGGTCCTGGCGGCGGACTCCGAACAGGTCGTGGAGGCTGTCCGGACCTGGTTGTCGGGGCTCCCTGCGGCGTCGGCGGCAGACGCGGATCAAACCGGACGGTAAAACTCGACCTGACATCCGTTCGGGTCGGCATAATATAGCGGGGAACTGGCGCGGTCGAGTCATTGACAAGCCGGATTCACAGGTGCACTCTGAGTCTATATAGCAGCATTTCGGTCGCGCGAAAACCCGGAACGAATGCTGGCTTTGTACGGTGATTCGAGGGGGGGCCGCTCTTGAGGAATGCACTCCCCTCCGAGTGGAATCTTACTCTGCTCGGGTACTGGCAATTGAGGCGTCGCGGTGAGCCAGTCGAGGTCAGCGCCCGTCAACAACGAGTCATCACCGTCGTCGCCCTTCTCGGTAGTCGCTCTCGTCGCTTCGTGGCGAACCTGCTGTGGCCCGAGTGCTCAGAGCTGCAGGCGGCGGGCAGCCTGCGCGCCAGCGTATTCAGGATTTCACATCAACTGCCGTTGTTGATGCAGAGTGCTGGTGATCCCTTGACGCTGGACACCCATGTTGCAGTGGATGTTCATTCGGTGCGACAGCTCATTCACGAAATAGTGACGATCCACGACGCCACCGGGCCGACTGACCCTACGGACGTGCTTCGTTCTGCTGACCTGCTGCCCGGCTGGTATGAGGACTGGGTGATTTTCGAGCAGGAACGTTTGCAGCAGCAGCGCTTGAGCGCATTGGAAGCACTGGCGAGACGCTACCTTGAGGCGGGAGACCACGACCGCTCTCTGAATGCGTCGAGCGCCGCTGTCGCTATCGAACCGCTTCGCGAGAGCGCTCAGCTGCTGCTCGTTCAGGGTCATCTGGCTGCGGGCAACCACGCCTCGGCGGCAGTCGTCTACCAGAGACTCCGAGCCAGCCTTCACAGCGAAATGGGGATCGCGCCGTCACCGAGATTCGCTGAGCTGCTCGAAAGCGCGGTTCCGCTGGCGGTAGGCGGGGGGGCTTCGGCACCGGAACTGCAGCTGCGGCCAGCGCTTGCCCGGCGCATCTTGAGCATGAACTGACGACGGCTGCGGCAGGTCACACTGAGGCGTGTTCCCGCGGGTGCTCCCACGAACTGGTTCCACCAGGTATCCCATAACAGAATTGAGGTTCGAAATGCTCAGTCGTATCCCGGTGGCGTCTTTCGGCGTGGTTGCGCTCGTTGTGAGTGCCCTTCTCGCCGGCGCTGTCCCAT
>JAYTEZ010000283.1:0-4236 GCA_043734805.1 Microbacteriaceae bacterium | reverse complement strand
ACGCGTGACTCCAAGCGCGGCGGCGCGTGGATGAACCCGCTCATTTCACAGAACAGTCTGCTCGAGCATCCGGTCGTTGTGGTCAACAACCTCAACGTGCCGAAGCCGGCAGCGGGTGAGCCGACACTGCTCAGCTTTGACGAAGTGAACACGTTCTTCCACGAATTCGGTCACGCACTGCACGGGCTGTTCGCGCGCGTGAAGTACCCAAAATTCGCCGGCACGAACGTGTATCGCGATTTCGTCGAGTTTCCGAGCCAGGTGAACGAGATGTGGATGCTCTGGCCAGAGATCCTCGCCAACTACGCGGTGCACTACCAGACCGGCGAACCGATGCCGCAGGACTTCGTCGACAAGATCCAGGCATCATCCGCGTTCAATGAAGGGTTCAAGACGAGCGAATACCTGGCGGCTGCCATGCTTGACCAGGCCTGGCACACGATCACGGACGACGACGTGATCACCGACGTTGCCGAGTTCGAAGCTGCCGCCCTCGCCACGGTCGGCCTCGACAACCCCGCCGTTCCGACGCGCTACTCCAGCGCCTACTTCGCCCACACGTTCTCGGGCGGCTACGACGCCGGCTACTACTCCTACATCTGGAGCGAGGTGCTCGACGCCGACACCGTTGAGTGGTTCAAGGAGAACGGCGGGCTGACGCGCGCGAACGGTGACCGCTTCCGTACCCTCCTGCTCGGTGTCGGCGGGTCGAAGGATCCGCTCGAGGCCTACCGCGACTTCCGCGGTCGCGACGCCGTCATCGAACCGCTGCTCAAGCGCCGCGGTCTCGAAGGTTAGGGATGCGGAGTGGTTCGGGGTCGTCTCTGCCACCCGAGCCACAGCATCGCAATGGCTCCGACCAGCGGCCCCCAGAACGCCGAGCCGATGCCCGCGACTACGATGCCGGATTCCGTGACGAGAAACGCGAGGGTAGCCGAAAGCCGGTGCGTCGCGTCTTCGATCGCGGCAACGACTTCGGAAAATTGCCCAGTGATTCCGGCGGTAGCGACCAGTAACGCCGCCCCTGGCGTACTCCAAGCAAATTTGACCGGCACGCGAAACACGATGCTCACAACGATCGACAGCAGGCCCTGGATGAGACAAATCACGAGCAGCCCGGATGCCGCTTGCGACTGGGTGGCACCCACCGCCACGAGACCCGCGAGCACAATCGCGAATGTGCTCGAGAAGCCGGTAATGGCTGCCACGATTCCGGCGACTGTCGGTTGGACGAGGGGTATCGGGGCTTTCTCGAGGCCAACGGGGTCGCCTTCAGCCTACGGGCTGGGCGGTGACCGCTACGCGTGCCCATCGCCTATTCTTCGACCGGAACGCCGCTCTTCCTGGTCCAGCTGCGAGTGTTGGGCAACTCGGCTCCATCGATGGAGCCGAGGTTCACGGTACACACTCCGGTACGAAATGCAGGAATTGGTCAACTCCGTCGATGTCCGGGGCACAGGACTCGGCGGGACGTGCTGCTCGCATCCTGCATTTCGCACCAATTATCGCCACAGCTGACACACACTGCTCCCAGACGCCGGTTCGAACGGGCCGAAAGCCCGCGCCGGAGGGGCTGCCGGAGGGTGGCTTAGGCCGACTTCTCCTGGCGAATGGCCTTGTGACGCACGATCGTCGGCGCCGCGTTTTCGAGCACCGCCGCCTTCGTCACAATCACGCGAGCGATTTCGTCGCTCGAGGGCACGTCGAACATGATCGGGCCGAGCACTTCTTCCATGATGGAACGCAGTCCGCGAGCCCCGGTCTGTCGCAGCACCGCGAGGTCCGCGATCGCCTCGAGGGCATCCTGCTCGAAGTCGAGTACGACGCCGTCGAACTCAAACATGCGTTGGTACTGGCGAACGAGAGCGTTCTTCGGCTTGGTCAGGATCTCCATGAGGGCGACCTGGTCGAGTGGGGTAACCGTCGCCACGACGGGCAGGCGACCAATGAACTCCGGAATGAGCCCGAACTTGTGCAGGTCTTCCGGCAGCACCTCGCCGAAGAGGTTCACGTCGTCGCCTTTGCTATGGAGAGGGGCGCCGAAGCCGATGCCCTTCTTGCCCGCGCGCTGCGAAATGATCTCTTCGAGGCCGGCAAACGCTCCGGCAACGATGAAGAGCACGTTTGTCGTATCGACCTGGATGAACTCCTGGTGCGGATGCTTGCGGCCACCCTGAGGCGGAACGGAGGCGACCGTGCCCTCAAGGATCTTGAGCAGCGCCTGCTGAACGCCCTCACCGGATACATCCCGAGTGATCGAGGGATTCTCGGCCTTGCGCGCGATCTTGTCGATCTCGTCGATGTAGATGATGCCGGTCTCGGCGCGCTTGACGTCGTAGTCCGCGGCCTGGATGAGCTTCAGCAGGATGTTCTCCACATCCTCACCGACGTATCCGGCCTCGGTCAGGGCCGTCGCATCCGCAACGGCGAATGGAACATTGAGTCGTTTGGCGAGGGTCTGGGCGAGATAGGTCTTTCCGCATCCGGTCGGACCGATCAGCAGGATGTTGGACTTGGCGATCTCGACGTCGTCGATAACCGCATCGGCCGAAGTGATCGTGTTGCGCGCCCTGATTCGCTTGTAGTGGTTGTACACCGCGACCGAGAGTGCCTTCTTCGCGGCCTCCTGCCCGATCACGTATTCCTCGAGAAAGTCGAAAATCTCGCGGGGCTTCGGCAACTCGAACTCACTCGAAGTTTCTTCGCCGGCCTCCGCCAGGCGTTCCTCGATGATCTCGTTGCACAGTTCGACGCACTCGTCGCAGATGTAGACGCCGGGGCCAGCAATCAGCTGCTGAACCTGCTTCTGGCTCTTTCCACAGAAGGAACATTTGAGCAGATCAGCGCTCTCACCTATACGAGCCATGCTCGGCTTCCTCCTGGTCTCGGCCGTTGCCACTGCACTTGCGGATGTCAGTGGGTCTGGAAATCAGCGGATCGTTGTAACGCAACCGTGGTTCTGTTTATGAGCCTAACCCGAGTAGACGACACCGTTTGCACCATGATGAATTGTGACGCGGCGAGCCGCGCATCCCTTCGAGTGATTGGGGCGGCTAGCGCTGACGGTCGCTTTCGACCGTTCTAGACTTGTCGCATCGCCGGAACAACACGATTCGCGGGCGTGAGAGACCACCAACGGGGCGAGATTTGCCCGCGGCTGAGCACGAAAACGACGTCGGCATCATGCTCGCGGTCGCGACCTCTCCACTGCAAGGAAACGAGCTGGTTCATGCCCATCAGCGCCAGTCGTTACGCCCTACGCGCATTCGCCGCGGTGCTAGCGACGGCACTAGCGACGGTGTCCGTGTTGGTGCTGATGCTGGTGCTGGTGCTGGGGCTCGCCGCCCCGGCGCAGGCCCACAGCACCCTCGTCTCATCGACTCCGAAGGAGGGCGAGACGCTCAACACACTGCCGTCCGAGTTCAGCATCACCACCAACGATGTGCTGCTCAACATCGGCGGCGATGGGACCGGTTTTGCCCTCAGGGTGACGGATGCCGCTGGCCGGTATTACGGCGACGGTTGCGTAAAGATCGACGGGCCTACGATGTCGACGCCCGCCGCGCTCGGTGCCGCGGGCCAGTACACCGTCACCTGGCAGGTTATCTCGGTCGATGGCCACGCAAAGTCTGACGAGTACGCGTTCATCTGGCAGCCTCCCGCTGACTTCGCGCCGAGTGTGGGAACTACGAAAGTTCCAGACTGTAATGGCACGCAGTCAGCACAGGCGAAGCCGACACCGGCCGGAGGTGGGACCGTGTCAACACCAGCGGTGAATGACGTCACGCTTAGCACCGTGCTGTGGATAGGCGGCGCGTTCCTTGCGCTCGCGGCCGCCCTCATCCTGACACTGCTGTTCACCGGTCGCAACAAGAAGCAGCCGACTCGCAACGAATAGGACGCACTGCGGTGGACCACGGCACTGCAGGAACACGCCACAAGGGATCCCGGCTGTGGCCGGACCCCTTGTGGCGTGTTCCTGACTGCGAGCTACTTGGCGATCGCCGGGATGTTCTTGCGCGAAGTGAGCACCTGGTCGACGAGACCGTACGCGAGCGCCTCTTCTCCGCTCAGGATGTTGTCCCGGTCGATGTCCTTGTTGACCTGCTCGATGGTTCGGTTCGAGTGGCGCGACAGTGTCTCTTCGAGCCAGCCGCGCATGCGCAGGATCTCCTTGGCCTGGATCTCGATGTCCGAGGCCTGGCCGCGACCCGAGTCGCCGGTCGACGGCTGGTG
>JAYTEZ010000282.1:0-5407 GCA_043734805.1 Microbacteriaceae bacterium | reverse complement strand
ACTCGCTGACGTCGGCGGCGTCAAAGGAGAAGGGGTGTCGCGACGTGACACCCCTTCTTTCGTTCGAAGCTCAGAGTTATCGCGAATTTGCTCGAAGATCCCAAGATTCCTTGCCCGCAGAAGTCAGGATGTAACACTTTTGTTCTGCAGTCGGGGATTTCGTGCGCATGCAGATCATCGTCCTCGCCGCAGGAAATGGGCTGATCCGCTCGATTCCCACCGGTGTCGAGTCGAGCACCGTGAAAATTTCTCCGGCGAAGGAGCAGCTAGGAGCTAGAGGGTCAGCCGGATGAAGAGCGGGCTGCCCCAGAGGGTGGCCACGTGCTCGACATAGCGGCCCCAGGTCGGCGAGTTGTACATGCCTCCGGCGCCGTCATAAATTCCGATGTGCTGCCCAGGCCAGTAGACGAAGTCGCCTGCGACGGCGTCCGCCTTACTAATGCGAACGCCGAGGCGAGCCTGAGCGTCGGCCGTACGGGGGAGGCTGATGCCGAATCCGGCGAAGACGTACTGGGTGAAACCATCGCAGGAGAAGCTAGTGTCGGGGCTGTTGCCCATACCGTAGGGAACCACTCCGACGAATTTCGCTGCGTACTGGATGAGAGCAGCGCCACTGTAGGCCTGCGCTGGGGGCGCTATGGGGATGCCGGCGGGGACGTACCTATTCACCGCAACGACAACGACGGGCTTTGGCATTGTCACCGAGTATCCGTCGCGGGAGGCGGAAACCAGAGCGACGGGTGAGACGGCGGAGGCCAACGCGACCGTCTGTACCGATGCCGAGCGGTGGGAAGCCGAAACTGCTGGACCCAGATCCGCATACGCGGGGAGGGCCGCCGTCGCGATCAGGGCACCCGCAGCCGCGATCGCTCCGAGCTTCGCGACGTGGGAAGTCATTCGTAAAGGGTAGCCCAGACCCTCCGAAAAGTCTCATTCCGATAACGAGAACACCGTCAACCGGGGTACTTTCTCTCAATCACCGGCCCGAAATGTCGGTGGCAGACGATACTCTGCGATAAACAGCGACACGCCGAAACCACTAGATGTTGTGGAATGACAGGAGTGTCATTCCGGTTATATAGTGGGAACCCACGACGGTGTCGGCTTAATATCCGGTGACGTTGGGGTGAACAACGAGAAGATCAACGAACGACGAGACTTGAGGAGGTCCGAATGGATAACGACAACGATTCCGTCGGCGGTTACGCAGTTCCCGTCGACCCGATGGATTTTCTGCAGTGCGATAGCTGCCAGTAGGCACTCGCGACCGCGCCGATAAAGAGCGTGGCCCGCTAAGACGGGCGCAGAATCCACCAGATGTGAACGAAGCCCCGGATCGCCAGGTGATGGCCCGGGGCTTTGTCGTTAGGCTTTCGCTGTGCCAAGGAAACCCGAATGCCTGTGAACCCCGAGCTCAAGGGGCGTGTCTTCCCGCCCACCGAGCCTTACCTCGTCGGCCGGGAGAAGATCCGTGAATTCTCGCGGTCGGTCTTCGCAGCCAGTCCGATCAATTCGGATGTCGCGGCAGCCAGGGCCGCCGGCTACAGCGACCTGGTGGCGCCGCCCACCTTTGCCGTCGTGGTGCAGGAGCGCACTCTGAACCAGCTCCTCTCGGAACCGGATGCCGGCATTGACTTCAGCCGTGTCGTCCACGGTGATCAGCGCTTCAGCTTCACTCGCCCCATCGTCGCCGGCGACGAACTCACCGCAACGCTCACCGTCACGAGCATCAAGTCGCTCGGCGGACACTCGATGGTCACCGCCGAGTCCAGTATCGTCGATGCCGCTGGCTCCCACGTCCTGACTGCCATCTCGACACTCGTCGTGAGGGGCGACGAATGAACGACAGTTCGATGGGTCCGGGACGGATGTCGACAGGCCCGATCAGCAGCGGCTCGATCGGCGCGGATTCCCTCGTCGTTGGCCAGGTGGTTGCCGAAGCCGAGTTCTCGCTCAGTCGCGACTGCCTCGTGCGCTATGCCGGGGCATCCGGGGACTTCAATCCCATTCACTATCGCGATGACGTTGCCCAATCGGTCGGACTGCCCGGCGTGCTTGCGCACGGCATGCTCACGATGGGCATCGCCGTGCAGCCCGTCGTCGACTGGATCGGCGACCCCGGGAAAATCCTCGACTATCAGGTTCGATTCACGCGGCCCGTGCTGGTGGATGCCGCAGAGGGTGCGGTCGTCACTATCCTCGCCACGGTGGGCGCCCTTGACACCGAAACCAACGTCGCCCGGATCGATCTCACCGTGGCCTTCGGAGGCGTGACCGTGCTGGGCAAGGCGCAGGTGCGCGTGAGCCTGGCCTGAGCTGTGGATCTCTCAGAGCTCACGACCTTGCGGGTCGGTGGCCCGGCGGACGAACTGCTGTCGCCCCCCACTGCCGATGAACTTGTCGCTGCCGCGCTCGAAACGTGGGCTACGGGCGATGACTGGCTGGTGCTCGGCGGAGGGTCGAATCTGGTCATGGCCGACGAAGGGTTTCCCGGGACGGTCATCCGCGTTGTCACCAGGGGCATCGAACGCCTGCCGGCTGACTCGGGTGCCGTGCGACTGAAAGTCCAGGCCGGCGAACCGTGGGACGGGCTAGTCGCGCACGCGGTCGAGCACGGCTGGGCGGGCATCGAGGCGCTCTCCGGCATCCCCGGTTCGAGCGGAGCCGCGCCCATTCAGAATATCGGCGCGTATGGCCAGGAGCTCGGGTCGCGCCTCGTGGCGGTGGACTTTCTTGACTATTTGACCGGTGAGTTGCATCGCCTGACCGCGGAGGAGCTCGATCTCGGCTACCGAACCTCAGCTCTCAAGCGCGGTCGACGGGGGCTGGTCGTGTCGATCGAAATGCAGCTGTCGCCAAATGCGGGCGCACTGAGCGACCCGGTCCTCTATCCACAGCTCGCATCGGCACTCGGGGTGATCGTCGGCGATCGGCTGCCTCTTGCCGAGGTGCGTCGTGCGGTGCTCGCGCTGCGAGCGGCGAAGGGGATGCTGCTGGATGCGGCGGATCCGGACTCGGTGAGCGCAGGGTCGTTCTTCACCAATCCCATCGTGACCGTGCAGTTCGCCCGATCCCTCCCCGCGGACACTCTGCGCTGGTCGATGGCTCCGGATGACAGCCTCCCGGTTGTCACTCCGCTCGACACCGTCACTCCGCTCGACCCGCTCACTGGGGCCGAAACCGTAACTCCGGCTGCGCCATCCGGCATCATCGCGGAGCACAAAGACCACGCCATCAAGCTGAGCGCGGCCTGGCTCATCGAGCACTCCGGAGTGCCTCGCGGATTCCGCCTGCCGGGATCGAGAGCCGCCGTCTCGAGCAAGCACAGTCTTGCGCTGATCAACACCGGGGGAGCATCCGCGGCAGAGATCGCAGAGCTCGCGCGCTATGTGCAGACACGAGTGCTGGGAGCCTTCGGAGTGATCCTGCAGCCGGAGCCGGTTCTCGTTGGTGTTCACGTCTGAGTTCTTAGCGGCAGGATGCTTCGCCTCACCGTGCATGTGAGGGGCGCCATAGTGCTGCTCGTTGCCGCACCGAAGAGCGTTTTGGCACCCCTCACCGCATTTTCGGCCGTCCACGAAGCACTACTCGGATACGCGCGAGCAGTTCCACAGGGTTCTTGAGGTCATCCGCATTGAACTCCAGAACGAACCAGCCCGCCACCTCCAGCCTGCTCTTCCGGGTCAGATCCTTGCGCCACTGTTTGGGGTTCCGGTGATAGTCGCCGTGATACTCGATCACGACCATGTGGCAGGGAAAGGCGAGGTCTGCGCGATAGTTGTAGCCCGGCACCGAGATCGAATAGTTGACCTCAAGCCCATCAAATCCGGCGAGGATGATCATCACTCGGAAAACCGATTCGGGGGGAGACTCGGCGCGACCGTCGAGCAGCGGCACGGCTGCGCGGATCAGCGGTTGACCACGGCGCCCGGGGTAGCGAGCGGCCGCTGCGGCCAGTGCCTCGGTTGTCGTGATGGGAGAGCGCCAGTGGATGAGGTAGTCGCCAACCGCAACGAATTCGGGTAGTCGCAGTGCGCTCGAGAGCTCGCACCACGCCCGTTCGGGACTGCTGATCCGGATGCCGTGCCAGAGTCGAACATCGCCGCCCATGAGTCGCACTTTGTGGCCGACGACACCTCGAGCGTTCAGCCCCCTGGACGGTGAGGGAACAGCGACGTGAAGAAGGGGAAAGTTTTCCAGCTCGAACGGGAGGGGCAATCCCATTACGGCTGCCGCGGTCACGGAACAAAAGAACGCATCGTTGGGCATCCGGGTCTGGAAAGCCAGGCACCGATCGAGGAGTGAGAGCGCAGTGCGCTGACCGTGCCTGACCCCATGGAACGGGCGCTGCAGGTCGCTGCCCCTCAGGCGACCGGCTCCCAGTCCCGCGTCCAAGCCTTCGGCGCGAGTGAACGGTGAGCTATCGAACTGCGGGGGGAGTGGAATCCGGATGCCCATCACACGAGGATGGCCACAATAGCGCGACTGCGAGCGTTCTTTCCACCGCCGCGGCCGCAACAGGGGATTGAGGGGCGCCAAACGGCGCTTCCAAGGGGCCGCGAAGAGCTACTTGGCGCCCCTCGCGTCGGCGCCACGGCGGTGAGCCTGCGCATGAGCATGGATGCTCGAGGGTTCCGCGGCCGGACTGTGACGCCAGCCGGGGAAATATCCGTATCGGGATGACCGTGAAGGCCTTCCATGCGGGTTCTGGCCCGGTCTGCTCGGCTTTGCAGCCCGTCGAACCGTCGCATACACTGGGTCAAGGCGGTTGAAAACTGCCATAATTCCGTATGCCCATTTTTGGGCGAGTCCCGAGTTTCGAGTCTACGGAGTATGGCATTTCGGCTGCGAAGGGCGGTGGCTCAATTGGTAGAGCAGCGGTCTCCAAAACCGCAGGTTGCAGGTTCAAGTCCTGTCCGCCCTGCAGCTCGACTCGCACACCTGTGCGGGTCGGCAGTTTCCGGAAGGTAGTAATTAAGTGGCGAGAAATGTCATCGACGAACCGAGTGAAGACGTCGTCGCGAACGCCAATCAGGACCGCGGTGCAAGCCGTGGCCCGTTCGGCAGACTCGTCCTGTTCCTCCGGCAGGTAATCAATGAACTGAAGAAGGTCGTCACCCCGACCCGCAAGGAACTGTTCAGCTACACCGGTGTTGTGTTGGTCTTCGTGGTCATCATGATGGCGGTGGTCTACGGGCTGGATCTGCTCTTTGCACTCGGTGTGAATACCGTCTTCGGCAAGTAGCGTTCTTCAGCAGTATCGGTTCGCGGGGAGCTTGAGGCTTCCGAACCGGCGGCGGCACGCGACGTGCCGCATTCGCCCCAAGAAATGGAATGAGATTCACAGTGTCTGGAACTAAGCGCGACGACATCGACCTCGCGACCGCTGCCGAGCAGTCCTCCGAGG
>JAYTEZ010000281.1:0-2731 GCA_043734805.1 Microbacteriaceae bacterium | reverse complement strand
GCTTCGTCGCGGCTGGTCGCCGACTCGATGATGCCGACGGCGAGCGCCGAGCGCTCACGAACCCAGCCGAAGAATTCGTGCACCTTGTCGCTCGATACTTTGCGCGGCATCCGCGCTCTCGTCGTGTTGAGGCACTCCCACAGCTCGGACGAGACGATCTCCCTCGCGCGGCGGGCATTCTCCCGGGCTGCGCCGAGGGAATAGGCGATGGATGCTGGCTCCGAGCGGTCCACGGCGAGGATCTCGAGTACATCCTGCCGGGTGAGAACCGTGTCTTCCGGCACGTCGCTGCCCATGACGCTGAGCAGTGAGCGACAGGCGAGGTTCTCTTCGATCCACGGGTCTTCGAGCAGAAGCTGCAGGTGCACATCGAGGATGCGAGCGGTGCCGTCGGAACGCTCGATGTAGCGGCCGATCCAAAACAATGACTCGGCGATACGGCTCAGCATCGCAACCCTCCTTCGGAATTGCCGACCTCGCAGGCTCGGTCGGAGCTGGGGTCGCGCAGCCGCTCCGCGCCTGCCATGGCTCCACCGCTCTGCTGTTGCTGCTCCTGCTGGCCCTGGCCGAGCGTGCGGTCGCGCGGGGCCTGGTCGATTCGATGCACCTCGTTGCTGATGATCGGAGTCGCCTCGGTCGAGGTCGCCTGGTCGGCGACGAGGCCCTGGATGCTGTGCCGCGACACCTGCAGCGGGTTCTGGCCTACCACCCAGGTGTCCTTCGATCCGCCCCCTTGACTGCTATTGACGACGAGTTCGCCGGCCGGAAGCGCGACCCGGGTGAGGCCGCCGGGCAGCACCCAGACATCCTTGCCGTCATTGACCGCGAATGGTCGGAGGTCCGCGTGCCGCGGGCGCATCCCCTCTTCGACGAGCGTCGGGATTGTCGACAGTTGTACAACCGGCTGGGCGATCCAGCCGCGAGGGTCGGCCAGCAGTCGCGTGCGCAGTTCTTCGAGTTCGCTTTTCGAGGCGGCAGGACCGATGACCAGTCCCTTGCCGCCCGAACCGTCGACGGGTTTGACCACGAGTTCGTCGAGACGGTCGAGTACCTCCTCGAGCGACGCGGGGTCTTCGAGCCGCCAGGTGTCGACGTTGGGGATGATCGCCTCCTCGCTCAGGTAGTACCGGATCAGGTCGGGCAGATAGGTGTAGACGAGCTTGTCGTCCGCGACGCCGTTTCCGATCGCGTTGGCAATGGTCACGTTACCGAGCCGTGCCGCGAGGAGGAGGCCGGGGGAGCCGAGCATGGAGTCGGCGCGAAACTGAAGCGGGTCGAGGAATTCGTCGTCGACGCGGCGGTAGATCACATCGACGCGGGTCGGGCCGGCCGTCGTGCGCATCCAGACTCGCCCACCGGAGCAGAACAGGTCGCGGCCCTCAACGAGTTCGACGCCCATGAGGCGCGCGAGCAGGGTGTGCTCGAAGTAGGCGGAGTTGTAGACACCCGGGGTGAGCACGACGATGGTGGGGTCATCCACCCCCTCCGGAGCGCTCGCGCGCAGGGCCTGCAGAAGCTTGTGCGGGTAGTCGCCAACCGGGCGAACGCGCATGCTGACGAACAGTTCGGGCAGCGTCTGCGCCATGACCCGGCGGTTGGAGATGACGTAGCTCACACCCGACGGCACGCGCACGTTATCTTCGAGAACGCGCCAGGCGCCCTGCTCGTCGCGGATGAGGTCGATACCGGAGACCTGGATGCGCACGCCGTTCGCCGGTGAGATTCCGGCCGCCTCACGGTGGAAGTGGCTCGACGATGTGATCAGTGCCGCCGGGATTACTCCATCTTTCACTGCGTTCTGCGGGCCATAGATGTCGGCGAGGAACGCCTCGAGAGCGAGCACACGCTGCTTGATCCCGGCCTCGATGCTCCCCCACTCGGCGAGTTCGATAACTCTCGGCACGGCATCCAGCGGAAATGGTCTCTCCTCGCCGGCGAAGTCGAAGGTGACGCCCTGGGCGAGATAGGAGCTGGCAAGGGCATCGGTGCGGCCGCGCAGCTCATCCTGGGTCATCTGGGCGAGCGCCGCGTGAATTTCTTTGTAGGCCGGCCGAACCGAGGACGGCACGGAGAACATCTCGTCGAAAGCTGGCGTGCCCGCGTGCTTGTCCGGGCGCGCGCCCTGTCGCTTCGTGGAGGTCACGGACGTCGACGAATAGCCGTCAAAAAGATTCCCCATGGCCACACTCTAATCGGGAGCGTGTTGCCGCCGTATTTCGACGAATCGCTTTCGCTGGAGCGGGGCGATCGCGCGACAACGGAATGTGAGGTGGAGTGACATCTCAGCGACCGGAACGGTACAGATCGCGGGCTTCCACAATGCGCGCACGCATGCCGGAAACGAGCAGTTGCGGGTCCGCGAGGGTGGTGCGTCCGTAGTGCCAGTTAGCACCGACCGCCCGCAGCATGGGCTCGGCCCGCTGCGAGACGCTACCGCTCAGGCCGAAGTGCGCCATGACATCCTTCACCTGCACCCCAGCGCTCTCCATGCCCGGCGCACGGTACAAATTGAAGCGGTCGTTCGCCTTGCCGACGATCCAACAGACCGCAGCGGCGGCGGTCTGTGCTGAGCTCTTGCGACGGAAGATATTCGGGTCGGCGCTGGCAACACGCGAAAGGAGCCGACGACTCGCGGTTCGAAATTCAACATCAAACAGCGCATCGCTGCATCCGTCGACCCGATCGCAGACCTCTGCAACCCGGCCAACGATGTCTTCAGGGATGCCGGTCC
>JAYTEZ010000280.1:0-4376 GCA_043734805.1 Microbacteriaceae bacterium | reverse complement strand
AGAACCGCACCGGTACCGGCGTGAACAGCACGATCGTCGTCGTGGCCGGCGCCAGTTGGCAGACGGCCGACAGGAACGCCGATTCATCGTCCGCGGTCGAGAAGGTGTCGAGTTGGTCGAGCACGACGATGGGGGTTGCCTCCGCGAGGGCGATGGAGGCGAGCGTGATGGCCCGCTCGCGCTGCGGAAGATCCTGCAGGGTCGCCTCGACTGTCACTGCGACAGCATCCGATGGCGCAACTTCGGCGAGCACGGCGTTGATGCGGGCGATCCAGTGCCGCACACCGTGCCGAGTGCTCCCGATCCGCCGCCACGGCTGGGTGAGGCGCAGGCGTTCGTTGAGAAGCTCGCCGACGGTGACCGAGGTTTCCCTGCGCTCGGCACCGCCGACATCCGCCATCGCGACGAGGCGCGCGACCCGGTTCGATTCTGAGGGCAGCGGATGCCCCGCCACCTGGGCGCGACCGGAGAGCGGATCGAGGCGCCCGGCCAACGTTGCCGCGACGATCCTGCGAGCACCGATGTCACCACTTCCGAGCACGATGGCACCCGCGGGAACGCCGAGGCCGAACGGCCCGACGCTGTATTCCCGGGAACCTGCGACGAGCTGCTCTGCACTGATCGCGGCCCCGTTCTGGTCGAAAGTCCAGACGACGGCCTCGCGATGCTCGCGCAGGTTTTCGCCCTCGATGTCCATGTTCGGGAGTAGCCTCTGAAGCCACTTCGGCATCCACCAGGCCGCACGGCCGAGAAGTGTCATGATCGCGGGCACGAGGGTCATGCGCACAAGGAAGGCATCGAACGCGACTCCAACCGCCAGCCCGAGCGCGATCGGCTTGATCGTGACTGAGCCCTCCGGCACGAAGGCGACAAAGACGAAGAACATGATGAGCGCGGCGGCAGTGACCACGCGGGAACCGTTCGCAAATCCGCGGCGGACCGCCTGGCGCGCGCTACCGGAGCGCACGAACTCCTCGCGCATCCCGGAGACCAGGAAAACTTCGTAGTCCATCGCGAGGCCAAACAGCACGGCCATGAGAAGGATCGGCATGAAGCTCAGGATGGGCCCCGGATTTTCGACGTTCAGCAGATCACCGAGCCAGCCCCATTGGAAGATCGCGACGACGACCCCGAAAGAGGCAAGCACCGAGAGCAGAAATCCCAGCGCGGCCTTGATCGGAACGAGCACCGAACGGAAGACCATCATGAGCAGGACGATCGAGAGTCCGACAACGATCGCGCCGAAGGGGACGAGCGCACTGGTCAGCCGGTTGGAGATGTCGATCCCGACGGCGGTCGAACCGGTCACCGTGATCGGAGTGTCGTACTTCTTGCCGATCGCGGGAGCAAGGTCACGAATCGACTGCACGAGCGCTTTGGTCTTTGGTGCGTCGGGTGCACTCGCCGGGATCACCTGGATGATCGCGGTGTCGAGTCCGGGATCCGGAATCCCCTGGCTCACGTAGCGCACGTCGTCGAGGGTCCGGAGTTGCTTGCCGATCGAGTCGAGGTCGGCCTGGATGTTGGTGGTCTGCGTGATGTCGACGGCGACGATCAGCGGTCCGTTGTATCCGGGTCCGAAGCCTTCCTTGATCAGCTCGAAGGCCTGGCGCTGGGTGGAACCCTTCGGCTGTGAACCCCCATCGGGCAGGTTGAGGTCGAGGCTGAGCGCGGGTATCGCGAGCGTGCCGAGCACTGCGACCACCGCGAGGGTCGCGAGCACCGGACGCTTCATGACCCCGGTGACCCATCGAAGGCCCATCGTTGGCGTGCTGCCGTCGTCATGAACCATCGCGCGGCGATAGGCGCGCGAGCCCGCCCTGGGTGCGAGGCGCCCCTTGGCGAGTCCGAGCAACGCCGGCAAAAGCGTGGTCGCGACGCCGATGGCAATGAGGACCGCGAAGGCGGCGGCGACACCCATGACGCTGAGGAAGGGGATGCCGACGACGAGAAGGCCGAGCAGCGCGATGATGACCGTGACGCCCGCAAAGACGACGGCGCTGCCCGCCGTACCGACCGCGATCGCGGCAGACTCCTCCGGATCCTCGCCGGCGGCAAGCTGGTTTCGATGGCGCGACAGGATGAAGAGGGAGTAATCGATTCCCACCGCGAGGCCGATCATCAGCGCCAGCAGTGGGGCGGAGCTCGGAACGGTGGTGAAGGCCGAGATCCCGCTGATACCGCCGATGACGATGCCGACGCCGAGCATGGCGCTAAGGAGCGGCATGCCCGCGGCGACCAGCGAGCCGAATGTCACCAGGAGCACGACAGCAGCGAAGACGAGTCCGAACATCTCGGTGATCGTGATGCCGACGGTGTTGTCCTGGAAGACCTGACCCCCGAAAGCGACGGTGAGTCCGGCGTCCCTGGCCGTGGATGCCGTGGCGGTGAGCTCCGTTAGTGTCCTGGCGGTGACATCCGTCGACGCGCCGGTGAACTGGATCTGCGAGCGCGCGTATTGTCCATCGGCGCTGATGGCGCTGCCGGCGTACGGGGAGAAGGGGCTCGTGACCGAAGCGATGCCGTCGATCTTCGCGATCTTCGCATCCATCGTCTCAATTGCCGCCCGGTATAGGGCGCTGTTGACCGAAGCGCCCTTCGGGGCGACGACGACGGCCTGCGCACTCGCGCCCGCCACCGCAGGAAATACCGCGTCGAGTCGATCGAGGGCGTTCTGGGATTCCGTGCCGGGAATCGCGAACGATTCCTGGGTGTGACCGCCGAGGGCGACGCTGCCCCCGAGCACGCCGATAACGAGCACGAGCCAGACACCGATGATGATCCAGGCGCGACGGTACGAGAAACGACCGAGACGATAAAGGAGGGTGGCCACGTGTTAAATCCCGTTCATGGGGGGAATTCCGACCGGTGCGAGCAGCCCGGTGAGGATAGTCACGAGTGCGGCCCTGGTCTCGTCGATGGGAGCGGCCTCGAAGCCGAGGGAATCCTGCGTGCAGAGCATGTAGGCGGCCCCGCCGAGAGCGATACCGGATCGCATCCGCTCTTCGAGAGAGCCCGTGTTCGCCACGAAGTATTCGGCGAGCCTCCGCACGACATCATTGGCACGATCGATGACCGGCACATCGATGAGGGACGGCCCCTGGTTGATGAACATGTGCACCTCGCGGCGGTACTCGAGGATGAAGTCGACGAATCCGGAGAGGAAGGCGCTGCGTCCCTCCGGGGTGAGCGCGCTGGCTTCGAGGGCGACGAGGATCTGTTCCATCCGGTCGATCGCCGGGGCGACGGCCGCCTCAAGCAGGGTTTCCTTCGACGAGTAGTGATACAGCACGCTGGACTTGGAGAGACCGGCCAGGTCGGCAATGCGGTGCAGCGACGTTGCGGCGTAGCCCGCGGTGGCAAATTCCGCGAGCGCGATCGCCCGCAGGTCTTCTGATGAGGTGGACACGATCCGACCCTAACTGACCGATCGGTCAGAAACTGTCCGATCGGTCAGTTCGCCCGGTTTTGCCAGCTTGCGCTCAGGCTGCGGGGTGTGCGCACGGCATCCTTTCTGCTCGTTTCCCGACTTCGGCCGTCCACATTATGCCCAGACCTATGCCCGGACTGTGCTCCTGCCGGCTGACAAGGTAGCGTGGAATCTGCCGGACCGGGAGGCCAACGTGCGAAAATTCATCTTCAGCGGAAGCCTGATCAGCGCAATTTTCGGCGGATGGGGAATCCTGCAGACAACGCGGAGGGGACCTCGCGACTGGCGGCTGATCCTGATGTGGATCAGCTGGGTTGCCACCGTCGCCATCGCCGTTGGGACCATCGTGAAGCAATCGCAGGATGCTGACGAACTAGAGGAGTAACCATGCACTATCCACTCATCCCCGGAATGTACAATTTCGGAGCAGGTTTCCTCGGCTTTTTCGGGGTGATCGTGTGGGGACTCGTCTGCCTGCTGATGCTCACGGTCAGTATTGCGTTGATCTTCCTGCTGGTTCGTTTCCTTCTGGTGGCGACTCGCGCCGCTCAGTTGTACGTCGCAAACAACGAACCGCCGCGTCCCGTGCAACCTCGTACTCCGGCCGCACCCACACCTGCCTCGACACCTGCGCCAAAATCCCCGATCGCGACCTCAGCGCCGAACGAGACCAACCCTTTCATGACGAACGCGACCAAGCCTCTCGTGGCAGACACGCCAGACGCGACCAAACCGCTCCTGGCGAGCACCCCGGACGCCGCAAAACCGCCCGTGGACGCGTCGGAGGCAACGTCCGGCACCGTTCCGCTGGCCATTGCGCCGGTTGCCCCGTCAATGAAGGATTCGAGCAAGTCGCGCCTTCCCAAGAAGCCCTCCGCCAGCTAGGAGCGAGGGTTGGGCAACCCGGGTCCAGCGGCGAGGGTTGGGCAACCCGGGTCCAGCGGCG
>JAYTEZ010000279.1:0-3554 GCA_043734805.1 Microbacteriaceae bacterium | reverse complement strand
GTCGAGCACGGTCCGACCGCGGACGTTCTCGAGCGGCCGCGGCATCCGTTCACGGCGGAACTCTCCGGCCTCAACCTCATCGTCGGCACTCGCACCGCGACCGGGCTGGTCACGGCGGAAGGCCGCGCGGTGCGAACGCAGGCGAGCGATATCGCGCCGGGTTACGAGGTCGCCGCTGCATTCCGCCCGGCGGTCATCACGGTGCACACCGAGCCGCCGTCGGGCAGCGCCGACAACGTGCTGCGCGGCATTGTGAGCGACCTGGAACCGCGCGGTGACCTCGTGCGGGTGCGCGCGGGCGCCCTCCGGGCGGATCTTGTGCCGGGCGCCGCGGCGCGCCTCGACCTCGCTCCCGGCAGTGTGGTGTTCTTCGCCTTCGACCCCGCGGCTGTCAGCATCTATCCGCGCTGACTTCCACGGGGCACACCGCGCCGACACACCGCGCCGGTCGAGGTGATCCCGTTGCGCCTGAACAGATAGGGTTCTGCACAGGAGCGCTAGTGGAGTGGGCGGTGGTGGAATGGGCGTTGACCCGGATGACGACGCCCTGACCTGGGGCGGCTCGGCCGATCCGACCCATGTTGACGCGCCCGTCGCCGCCACACCCGCGGAGGCCAAACCGCCCGAAGCCGGCGAACCGCGCACGAGCTCGGCGCTCCTCATCGGCCTCGGGGTGTTCGGAGGCGTGTTCCTGCTCTACATCGTCGGCTGGATCATTGCGGTGCAGGCCACCACCGCCCCTTTTTCCAACCTGCTCGCCGCCTTCATGTATCAGCTCGGCGAGATCCTGGCGATTGCGTCCCCCGCGGTGTGGTTCTTTGCTGTGCTCCTGTTGACGAAAGACCGCGGGGCGGTCGCACGCATCCTCTGGCTGGTCCTCGGCGTCGTGATTCTCGCCCCGTGGCCGTTCATCCTGGCGCTGGGGGCGAGATGAGCGCCGACGAGGCCGGAGCCGATAGGGGTGGCGCTGGCAGGGATGGCGCCGACGAGGCGATCGACGACGTCATCGAGGATGACGCGCGCGCGAGTCGCCGGGGCAGGCTCGGCTGGCTGAGTCTCACGGTCGCGATCCTGTTCGGACTCTTCTACGCCTATGACTTCTTCGAGGCGATCTCGAATGTCGTGGGAGTGACGGCCCAGATCAACGAGTACAACGCGGCTCGCGGCAAGGTCGACCTCGCACCGGTTCCGACTCCGTGGGCGCTGCTTATCGTCGACCTGCTGCTCGCACCCGTGGCCTACGCTCTGGCGTTCTTCCTCGGTCGGCGCAACAGCGTGTTCACGAAGATCCTGATCTTCTTGGTCGGGCTGACAGTGGTCGCCGCCCTGACCCTCAGCGTCGAGGCGCTGGCCGCCGCTTGATCACACAATCGCGACCAGGATGACGGCGATCAGCACCAGCTGGGCGATGTAGCGGCGCCAGAACGGGATCGCCAGACTTCGGAATTTCTCCGGATGCTCGGAGGCGTAGCGGTTGGCCGGGAACACCGCGATCAGGAAGAACACCAGTGCGATCCCGGCGATGAATGAAGTCACGGGCACGAGGATGCCGACGCCCCCCGCGATCTCGCACCCTCCGGTGAGCCGAACCAGGTTGAGCGGGCTAAAAACCCCGTCGCGCCTGAGCCCGGGGGGAATCATCGCCGCCATCACTCGCGCCGGTTTCGGGCGGAAATGGTTGATCCCCATGCCGCTAAAGATCAGGGCAAGCAGGATGCGCAGCACAAGCTGCACGATGTCGAAGGGAGCCACGGTTGTATTCTTCCAGTCGGGCCGGTACGACGGCGGTGAAGCACCGCGACTCACAGCCGGTACAGTGCCCAGGGACGAGCGAACGTGAGACTCTGGGATAAAGTTCTATAGTTGTCTGCGCATTCGTCGCGACAGCACTCCCGTCAAACCGAAGGATTCGATTCGTGGCAAAGCCGATCGTGCTGATCGCTGAAGAACTTTCACCCGCTACCGTCGATGCCCTCGGGCCCGACTTCGACGTTCGTTCCGTCGACGGTACCGATCGCCCGGCTCTGCTTGCGGCCATCGCCGACGCAAGCGCGGTGCTCATCCGTTCCGCCACCCACGTGGATGCGGAGGTCATCGCGGCGGCGAAGAACCTCAAAGTCATCGCGCGGGCCGGGGTCGGTCTCGATAACGTCGACATCAAGTCGGCCACCGAGGCCGGCGTCATGGTGGTGAACGCGCCCACCTCGAACATCATTTCAGCGGCCGAGCTCACGGTTGGCCACATCCTGAACCTCGCCCGCCACATCCCGGCCGCTCATGGCGCCCTTGCCGATGGACAGTGGAAGCGTTCGAAGTACACCGGCGTCGAACTGTTCGAGAAGACCATCGGCATCATCGGGCTCGGTCGGATCGGCGCGCTCATCACCGCCAGGATGCAGGCCTTCGGCACGAGGGTCGTCGCCTACGACCCCTACATCACGTCGGCGCGAGCGCAGCAGCTCGGCGTGACACTCCTCACCCTCGATGAGCTTCTCGCGCAATCAGACTTCGTGACCATTCACATGCCGAAAACCCCGGAGACCACCGGCATGATCGGCGACGAGCAGTTTGCGACCATGAAGCCGACCGCTTTCATCGTCAACGTTGCACGCGGTGGCCTCATCGATGAGGCCGCCCTGCACCGCGCGCTGACCGCCGGTACCATCGCCGGCGCGGGTCTCGATGTGTTCGTCAACGAGCCACCAGTGGGTTCGCCCCTTCTCGCCCTCCCGAACATCGTCGTCACGCCGCACCTGGGTGCATCGACGGATGAGGCCCAGGAGAAGGCGGGGGTCGCGGTCGCGAAGTCCGTGCTCCTGGCTCTCTCGGGCGAACTGGTGCCTGATGCGGTGAACGTGGCCGGTGGCGTCATCGACACGACGGTGCGGCCGGGCATCCCGCTCATGGAAAAGCTCGGACAGGTTTTTGCTGGCCTCGCCGATAGCCCGATCACCGCGGTTGACGTTGAGATTCGCGGCGAGATCGCTGAGTTCGACGTGAGCGTGCTCAAGCTGGCTGCGCTCAAGGGCATCTTTACGAACATCGTGAGCGAATCGGTGAGTTATGTGAACGCGCCGTTGCTTGCCGAGCAACGCGGCATCACAGTGCGGCTGGTCACCGATCCGGTGAGCGACGAATACCGTAACCTGCTCACAATTCGCGGGGCACTGAGCGACGGAACGCAGATATCGGTCTCGGGTACCCTGACCGGCACGAAGCAGGCCCAGAAAATCGTCGAGATCAACGGCTACGACGTCGACGTACCGGTCGCCGAGCACCTGATCGTGATGGTCTACACCGACCGACCGGGCATCGTTGCCATTTTTGGCAAGGAATTTGGCGATGCGGGCATCAACATCGCCGGCATGCAAATCAGCCGCCGCGAGGCCGGCGGCCAGGCGCTCAGCGTGCTCATGGTGGACTCCCCGGCGCCGGATGACCTGCTCGACAAGGTGCGGAGCGCCATCAAGGCCGATCTGCTGCGCGAAATCGACATCACCGAGTAACCTTTTTTCGATAGGTGTCGATTTGTGTCGGTGTCGTTCGTCGTACTT
>JAYTEZ010000278.1:0-5165 GCA_043734805.1 Microbacteriaceae bacterium | reverse complement strand
TCGCTCGATGACTTCGAAGCGGCGATCACACAACTGCGAGTCGAGCACGGCTCCGCCACACCACTCACCGAGAACTGACAGCAGCTGGTCCGACCGGCTCGGTCAGAAGCGGGGTCAGGCGGGGCAGGCCAGGCGCCGTCCCGGACACGAGTCCCACCAACGGGCGGATATGGATGTCGCGGCGCGCGTGTGACCGACCCCGCTCGCACTACGGCTAGCCTGACTACGGCATGTATCGCATCTTTTTCTCGCTGATCCTCTCGCGGCTCGACCCGGAGACGGCGCATCACCTCGCGTTCGACGTGATTCGCTGGCTGCCGCGCATCGGCGTCGGCGTTCTGCTCCGCCGCCTCACTCGGCCGCATTCCTCGCTCGCGGTGACGGCGCTCGGCCTGCGTTTTGCGTCGCCGTTCGGCGTCGCGGCGGGCTTCGATAAGGACGGCAAGGCCATCCAGGGGCTCGGCCAGCTCGGTTTCGGCCACGTCGAGGTCGGCACTGTGACGGCAATCGCACAGCCCGGCAACGAGCGACCCCGCCTGTTTCGCCTGGTTGCCGATCGTGCCGTCATCAACCGGATGGGCTTCAACAACAGGGGCGCCTCGGATGCTGCGCCTCGGCTGGCGCGCGAGTCGGCACGAGAAGTCCGGCCCATCATCGGGGCGAACATCGGCAAGAGCCGCATCGTCGACGTCGACGAGGCGACGGACGATTACCTCGCCAGCACCCGTATTCTCGCGCCGGTGGCGGACTACCTCGCGGTGAACGTCAGCTCGCCGAACACGCCGGGACTGCGCGGGCTTCAAGAACTCGACAAGCTCGCTCCGCTACTGACTGCCGTGCGGGATGCCGCGGGCGCGACGCCTGTTCTGGTGAAAATCGCCCCCGACCTCACCGACGAGCAAATCCGTCGCATCTCCCGGCTGACGGTCGATCTTGGTCTGGCCGGGATCATTGCCACCAACACGACGCTGTCGCGCGACGGACTCCAGACGGATTCCGCGATCATCGAGTCGGCGGGTGCCGGCGGTCTCTCCGGCGCACCGCTCGCGGGCCGCTCGATCGAGGTGCTGCGGGTCATCCGTGCCGTCGTGCCCATCGACCTCTGCGTCATCTCGGTCGGTGGAGTTGAAAGCGCTTCGGATGTTGCCGAACGCATCGCGGCCGGGGCAACCCTCGTACAGGGCTACACGGCGTTTCTCTACCGCGGCCCGCTCTGGGCTCGCTCGATCAATCGCGGGCTGAAAAAACTGGCCGGGCTGAAAATACTGGCCGGTTAGGCGGGAAAGTGTCCGCGCTTGACCTGCGGCTTCGGCAGTCGCATCGGGCGCAGTTGCAGGGCGCGCATCGCGGTGTACCAGCGGTTGCCCTTCTGCACCTTCTCCGCACCGTGCTTGGCGGCAAGCTTGCGCTGGATGACGAGGCCGACAACGACACAGTCGATGACGGCAACGAGGAAAAAAGCCCAGAGGGCGACGACCGCGACCGTCTGGAGCGCCGCGTTGTTGATGAAGGTGAGGATGATCACGAGGAACATCACCGGGATGATCAACTCACCGACGCTCCAGCGAGCGTCGACGTAGTCGCGGATGTAGCGGCGCTGCACGCCCTTGTCCCGGATCGGCAGGAACTTCTCATCGCCGTTCGCCATGCCAATACGGGCTTTTTCCCTGGCCTCATTCATCTTGATCCGGGAGGCCTTGTTTCCCGCCTTGCGATCGCTCGAGACGAGCGGTCGAAGGTTGGCGGCCTCGCGTGCCTTGCGAGTGGGGGTCGCGTGTCCCTTGCTGCTCGAAATGCTGTCGGTAGTGAGTTCGAAGTCGACGGCACCGTCGTTTTTGCTCGTATCTGGCTTTGCCACGTGAGATTCCTTGCGATCGTTGTCTGCTTAAGATTACCTCCATGACTTCTTCCGCGACCACACGGCCAGAACTTTTGCAGGCGCTTCGAGAGGCAGTGCGCGGCGGGTTCCCCGCTTCGGTCGCGGACCTGTCCCGACTGGTCCGTATCCCATCGGTGTCCTGGGCGGCCTTTGACCCCTCGCACGTGAGCGAGAGTGCGGATGCCGTCGCCGAACTCGTGCGCGGACTCGGAGTGTTTGACAGTGTGCAGGTCTCGCGCGCGACGATCGGTGACACGGAGGCGTTCGGGCAGCCGGCCGTGCTCGCGACCAGGGCCGCTCGCAACGGCCGGCCGACGATCCTGTTGTATGCGCACCATGATGTGCAGCCGCCCGGCAGGGACGAGGACTGGGTCTCGGCCCCGTTCGAGCCAACGGTGCGCGGTGACCGACTCTACGGCCGGGGAGCGGCAGACGATAAGGCCGGAGTTCTCGTCCACGTCGCCGCGATCCGAGCCCTGGTCGAGACGGCGGGCGCCGACTTCGATCTTGGCCTCGCCGTGTTCATCGAGGGGGAGGAGGAGTTCGGCTCGCGGTCATTCAAGAATTTCCTCAGGAAGCACCGGAACGAACTGGCGGCGGACGTCATCGTTGTCGCCGACTCGGATAACTGGGACGTGAACACCCCCGCGCTCACCGTCGGGCTTCGTGGCAATGTGACGTGTGAAATGACCGTTCGTACCCTGGCGCACGCCTCGCACTCCGGAATGTTCGGGGGCGCCGTGCCGGATGCGATGCTTGCCGCGATCAAGTTGCTGGCAACGCTGCACAACGACGACGGCTCCGTTGCCGTCGAAGGACTCACCGCTTCCGAAGCCGAGACTCCCGAATATTCCGAGGAGAAGCTGCGACACGAGGCAGCGCTCCTCGATGGCGTTTCACCAATCGGCTCCGGCCCGATTCTCAGCCGCATCTGGTCACAGCCGGCGATTACGGTGACCGGTATCGATGCTCCGAGCCTCGCCAATGCTTCCAATACGCTCGCTCCATCCATCACGGTGAGGATCAGCGCCCGCATCGCCCCGGGGCAGCCGGCGGCGGAAGCCTTCGCGGCCATCGAGAAGCATCTCAGGGAGCATGCGCCGTTCGGAGCGCAGCTCGAGATCGGCGAGGTTGATGAGGGCAACGGCTTTCTCGTCGACACGACCGGCTGGGCAGTCGCCGAGGTGAAGACGTCCATGACGGATGCCTGGGGTGTCGAGGCCGTGGAAACGGGCGTCGGCGGATCGATTCCTTTCATCGCCGATCTGGCCGAGCTTTTCCCCGGTGCGCAGATTCTGGTTACCGGGGTCGAGGATCCGGACTCACGCGCGCACAGCCCGAACGAGTCGCTGCACCTCGGTGTTTTTCACCGGGCAATCCTCACCGAGGCCGTGCTCCTCGCCAGATTGAACGAACGCGAGTGAACGCATACTGCGGTCGGGAACAATCCCCGGCCTGCCGTGCTTACACTTGAAGAATGACGTGTTTACACTTCACCTAAGAACTGCCGAAACGCATAAGGAGTTGTCATGACTGACACCGCACTGACCGAAACGAAGGTCGCACCGTCCCACGGCGTTGGCCTCACCGCAACGGCCGCTACCAAGGTGCGCAGCCTCTATGAGCAGGAGGGGCGCGACGATCTCCGCCTTCGTGTCGCCGTGCAGCCGGGCGGATGCTCCGGGCTCATCTATCAGCTCTACTTCGACGAGCGACTGCTCGACGGCGACGCAACGGTCGATTTCGACGGCGTCGAGGTGGTCGTCGACAAGATGAGCGTTCCGTACCTGGACGGCGCGACCATCGATTTCGAAGACACGATCCAGAAACAGGGTTTCACGATCGACAATCCCAACGCCGGTGGAAGCTGCGCGTGTGGGGACTCGTTCCACTGACAGCAGGCTCCCAACGTTCAGCCAGAAAAGGGAATCGCCCGAGGGCGGTTCCCTTTTTTTGACCCGTCGACCTGTCATTCCGGTCCGAGGGCGCGCGCCCTGCGGAGTAGGCTGGTGAGCACCAAATAGACTGGTGTTTCCATCAGTCCGTGTCATCCGAGAGGTTCCAGGTGCGCTCTAACCGCCGTCTTCGATGGGCTGTAATTCCCGTCGCAGTGACGCTGATCGTGATTCTCGCGGGATGCAGCCAGCAGCAGTTGCGCGGGTTCCTCCCTGGCACCCCTGGCATCACCAATCACACCGATGGAATTACCGGCCTCTGGGTCACCTCGTGGATCGTGCTTCTCGGGGTCGGACTCGTGACCTGGGGTCTCATCATCTGGGCGGCCATCGTCTATCGCCGCCGCAAGGGCCAGACCGGCCTTCCCGTGCAGCTTCGTTACAATCTTCCGATCGAGATTTTCTACACGATCGTGCCGCTCATCCTCGTTCTAGGATTCTTCGCCTTCACCGTCAAGGAACAGAATTCCATCGAGAATCCGATAAAAAACCCGGATGTCAAGGTCGAGGTCTACGGCAAGCGTTGGGCGTGGGATTTCAACTACGACAATGTGGGGCCGGGAAACAAGGGTGTGAACTCGCCCGGCGTGCAGGCGCAGCAGCTCGAGAACGGTGACGGAGGCATCGACCCCACCAAGATCCCGGTGCTGTACCTGCCGGTCAACAAGAGCGTTCAGATCAAGATCGAGAGCCGTGATGTCGCGCACTCCTTCTGGGTCGTTGACTTCCTGTACAAAAAAGACAACATCCCGGGCAAAGACAATTACATGTATTTCACTCCGACCAAGGAAGGCACGTACCAGGGCAAGTGCGCGGAGCTCTGTGGCGATTACCACTCGCTCATGCTCTTCCAGGTCAAGGTCGTTCCGCAGGCCGAATACGACGCCTACATCCAGAGCCTCGTAGACAAGGGCCAGACCGGCATCCGTGGCCCCGAGTACAACACCAACACGAATCAACCCGACAACAAAGCGCCACAGGCCGAAAAGTAGGCGACCAAAAATGAGCACAGCAGTATCAACCGCTCCCGCCATCGGTGGCACGAGTACCGGTCAGGACTTCGGTCCGTCACGAGTCGGCCGCAAGGGCAACATCCTGGTCAATTGGATCACCTCCACCGATCACAAGACCATCGGCTACCTCTACCTGATCACGTCGTTCATCTACTTCCTGCTCGGCGGGGTCATGGCGCTGGTCATTCGCGCGCAGCTCTTCGAGCCCGGCCTGCAGCTCGTGGCCACCAAGGAGCAGTACAACCAGCTCTTCACCATGCACGGCACGATCATGCTGCTCATGTTTGCGACGCCACTATTCGCCGGCTTCGTGAACGT
>JAYTEZ010000277.1:0-3998 GCA_043734805.1 Microbacteriaceae bacterium | reverse complement strand
GATGCCGACGGGTGCCTTCCCCGGCGTCGACAGCACGGAGGTTTTCGAGTTTCTCGAACGACACTCGCCGGAGTAGCCGTTCACGAAGGCACTCGAAGGCTGCCGACCGTAGAAGTGCCATCGAGTCGGATGTCGTGGCGACATCCGCGCGCGATTAGTCACTGTGAAGTCACCACAGCTACCGACTCGATGGCGTGTGGCGCGGCCGGCTGGGCTGGTTGAACTACCAGGCGGCGGGTGCGTAGTCCTTGAGGAAGACGCCGTGGAGGTCTTCGCCGTCCTCGCCGCGCACGACGGGGTCGTAGACGCGGGCGGCACCATCGACGAGGTCGAGTGGGGCGTGGAAGCCCTCCTCTGCGAGCCGCACCTTCGTCGGGTGCGGGCGTTCATCCGTGATCCAGCCGGTGTCGACGCTCGTCATCAGGATTCCGTCGGTCTCGAGCAGCTCGGTGGCGCTCGTTCGCGTGAGCATGTTGAGGGCTGCCTTGGCCATGTTGGTGTGCGGATGACCCGGCCCCTTGTATCCACGCCCGAACTGCCCCTCCATCGCCGAGACGTTGACGATGTATTTGCGGCGGGCAGACGACGCGGCCATGGCCGGACGGAGACGCGACACGAGCAGGAACGGCGCCGTCACATTCGCGAGCTGCACCTCGAGCATTTCGAGCGGGTCAACCTCGTTGACGAACTGGGTCCAGCTGTTTTGGTGGTGGTGGTCCGGCACCAGGCCGCCCGCGTCGATCGCGGTGCCGGCGGTGAGGCGGGCGAGTGACGACGAGCCGGCGGTCAGGGCGAGCTCGGTGAGCTCCGCGGCGCTGAGTCCGCCGGCCTGGCTGAGGATCGGGTGCGAGCCGATGGAGGCCGCGAGTGCCTGCGGGTGGGCGTCGTTCGTGTGGCCGAAGGTCAGGAGCTCGGGTAGTGGGCCATCGGGAAGGGGCGCGGATTCCGCATCCGCCAGCGGAGCATAGGAACCGGGGGAGCGACGAACCGTCTGAGCGGCGTTGTTAATCAGGATGTCGAGGGGTCCGGCCGCGATCATCGCGTCGGTGAGGCCGATAACCTGGGCCGGGTCGCGCAGGTCGATCCCGACGACGCGGAGGCGATGCAGCCAGTCCCGGGAGTCCGGCAGCGAGGCGAAGCGGCGAACGGCATCGCGGGGAAATCGCGTTGTGATGGTCGTGTGCGCGCCATCCCGAAGCAGCCGGAGCGCGATGTACATGCCGATTTTCGCGCGACCGCCGGTGAGCAGCGCGGCGCGACCGGTGAGATCGGTTCGGGCGTCCCGCTTCGCGTGGTTGAAGGCGGCGCAGTCCGGGCAGAGCTGGTGATAGAACGAGTCGACCCGCGTGTAACGCTGCTTGCAGATGTAGCAGGGGCGCGACTTGAGCAGCGTTCCCGCGGTGGGTGCAGCAACGGTGATGGCGAGCGGGATGCCGCGAGTCTCGTCATCGATGCGGTCGGGTGCTCCGGTGGCCGTCGCTGCGACCACCGCCCGGTCGGCGCCCGCGATTTCCGCGCGTTTCTCGAGGCGGCGGGATTTCTTCACCGATTTGAACATGCGGGCGGTGGCACGGCGCACGGCGACAAAATCGGGATGGTCCTCATCGATCTCATCCATCGCGGCCAGCACACGAAGGGCCACTTCGAGGTCGGCGGGGTCGATGACGGGGTCGGTAGGCACACAAGATTCTAAACGAAGTTCACTCTGGCGTTGGGATGAGCGCCTTCGCTACACTTTTCCCATGGTTTCGCGCCGATGCGCATCGACGCAGTGCCGATGGATCTAGAGGTGCCCATTGACCGATCGCCTTTCGACCTTCGTCGAGGTTGTGCTTGTGCACGGTATGGGGCGCCAGCGATCGAGCGAGACGTTGCTCGAGTGGGCCGAACCACTCGTTGAGCGGATGCAGTGGCTCGCTGGAACCGAGCCGGAGCAACGGGTTGTCTTCGGGCACGTCAAGGCGGACTCGAGCGATGATGATGGACGAGTCGCCGGGCGAGTGGTCTACACCGGTCTCGACGGGCAGGAACGCGACCTGATTTTTGGGATGCGGGAAGCGCGCTGGGCGGAGGCCTTCCTTCCCATGAAATCCAGCCAGGTGTTCTCCTGGGGCGCGGATTTCCTCTGGCAGGCGGCACTGAGACTCGGTTCGTACTTCGGACGGGTGCTCCGACTGGGCGTCTGGCAACTCGAGGAACTCCGGCGTCCGCCGACGTCGCCCGCCGCGCGACTTCTGCTGTCGGTGCCGCTTGCCGGGCTCTTCGTGCTCGCCTGGCTCGCAGTCGCCGCAATGTGGGCGATCGTTTTCGGTCTCGCGGTGATCGTCGCAGTTCTGCTGCCCGCACTCAGCGTCCTTCTGCTCTTTCCTGTCTTTAACAATCTGTTTCAAGCAGCGATCGACGGGCTGGTTGAGTTCGTCGGCGATGTCGCTGTCTGGACCCAACGACCGGTTCGAGCGGCGGCGATGCGCGACCTGGTGCGTTCCCGGATTACGGAGGCGAGAGCCAACCTGAGGCAATTCGCTTCGGCGACGCCGCTGGCGCACACCACGCTCGTGGTACTCGCTCATTCCCAGGGGGCTGCGATCACCGCCGATGTGCTCTTCGACCTCGCCAACGAGGAGGAACCGGTGACCGTCGATGCCTTCGTGAGCGTCGGCGCGGCGATCACGCTTCTCGGAGTGTCTCGCTGGCCCAATGGCCTGCGGGGCCGGGTCGTTCGGGCGATTACCAGTGCGAAAATCGATGTGGCGACGGAGTACAACCTCGTCGGGGCCTGGGCGTGCGCGGTCCCACCCACGCGGTGGCTGAACTTCTGGGCAATCTGGGATCCCTTTGCTGCCGGCCCGATCTCCACGAGTGAACCGTCGCGAATCGCGCGGTGGCGAGAGAGTTACCGCTGGAAGATACCGAGCGGGGTTCGCGCCACTGAAGATGTGGGCCTCACCTCGTCCGCGCTCGGACCGGAGGAACATCCCGTCCATAACACCGCGCTTCCGCTGACCGATCACCAGTCGTATTCGTCGAACATCACGCAGGTGATCGACCCCGTTGCACGCCTGATCCTCGACCTCGATCCGCCAACCAGCGACCTTCACGTGGCTCCACGTGGCGACACGACGCTCGGTCCTTTCGATTCTGCCGACAGCGCCACCGAGCGGCTGCGCAACAGGCTTCACGTTCGGGGGATCAAGGCACTCGGTCTTAATCGGCTCCTCGTCGTCGCGCTCGCGGCGTCGGCCGTTATTGTCCCGCTTCCATCCGACGCCATCCGCTCGTGGACCGCGCGCCTGCTTGCATTCCTTTTTTCCACCGATGCCGACACCGGATGGCTTCACTGGCTTGGCGAGCAATCGTGGCTGGCCACCGTGGTCGTTGTCCTCGGCGTCGCCATCGGTGGCCTGTGGCTGAACGCGCGGTTGTGGCGGTACTACCGGCCGAAATTCACCTGGCGAATGGACGGCGAGCTTGCCGACATCCCGTGGATCGGTGGCACCGTCCTGCGCATCGTCCTCGTCAGTGCCCTGTGGTGGGTCCTGGTGTTCGGGACGAATCCCTCGACCGGGCCGCTACCGTGGCCTGCGAGCGTCGCGGCGATCATCGGCCTCGCGGTTGTGTTCGCTCCCGGGTTAGGGCTTCGACCGCTCGTCGTCCCGGAGCGTAGGATCTGACCGCTGCCCCGAGGGCGCTCGGACGGACATCCGCCGTTCGTCGCTTCACGGGCGTGCGGCTTCCATACGGGCGCCGCGGGATGGTGTTCATGACGCGCGCCGGGTGTGGGACGGTTGACCTATGGCAAAGAAGATTCTGCTCGACTGCGATCCGGGCCTCGACGACGCGCTGGCACTCCTGCTGGCACACGGTGATCCGAACCTCGACCTCGTTGGTGTCACGACGGTGGGCGGCAACGTCGGTATCGAACGCACGACCGCCAACGCGCTCGCACTTCGAGAGTACCTCGGCTTTGTGGAGGTCCCGGTCGCGGCTGGAGCCGGCGA
>JAYTEZ010000276.1:0-2871 GCA_043734805.1 Microbacteriaceae bacterium | reverse complement strand
GGCACACTGGCACTCAGCGGATGTTCGCCACAGCTGTGGCCCGAGTTCCTCACCGGCGGATCTTCCTCGACGCCGACTCCCACTCCGACCGTCGCGGCGAAGGCGGGCAACACCCAGGCACCCGCTGTCACTATCCCGCAGCTTCAGGACATCGTCAGGAAAATCTCGGCGGTTGCGACCAAGGCGGATGCCGACCGCAATCTCGAGCTGGCGAAGGCGCGGTTCGAGGGTGCGGCGCTCGACCTTCGCACGGCGAACTACGCGATCCGCACGGTGGACAGCACGTTCGCCCCCCCCGTGGCGATCCCGGCGGGGGACGTCAAGCTGACTCTTCCGCAGCAGAAGAACAGCTGGCCGCGGACGGTCTTCACCGTGGTGCAGAAACCGGCAGATAAGACTGCGCCGCAGGTCGCTCTCATGCTTGTGCAGGCCACGGCGCGGGACAACTTCAAGGTGGCGTACGCGACCGCGCTTCAGAGTACCTTGTCGCTTGATGTCGCTCCAGCGAATATTGGCGCCCCGCGACTCGGGCCCGACGTCAAGCTGCTCAAGCTCGAGCCCGGGAAGGTCGCGATGGCCTACGGTGACATCATCGAAAAGGGTCCGACGAGCGAGTTTGCCAAGCTGTTCGATACCACGAAGGACACCCTCATCGGTCTCATCGGCCTTGATAAGAGGAAAGCGCTCCAGGCTGCGCTGCCCGCCACCGCGGCGATGACTTTTGCCAACAGTGACGGCCCGGCGGACAGCATCGCCTTCGGCAGCAACAACTCCGGCGCGATTGTCGCCGTCTACCTGAATGAAACGGTCACGGTGAAGCCGGTCGAGGCGGGCGCCGCGGTCAACCCTGAGGGAGCAGTGAAATCGCTCGCCGGTATCACGGGCTCGACCAAAGGAACGGTTGCCGTTTACGGCGACCAGTTACTGTTCTACGTACCGAGCTCCACCAGCAGCCAGAAGATCACCCTGCTTGGCTTTGCCACCGGCCTGATTTCAGCGAAGGAACTGTCGTGACCACTCTCCCACCATCTCGCGCAAACATGCGGGGCGCGGTCGATCTGTCGTCCCTCGTGCGTCCTCCCGCCGCAGCCCCCACCGATTCGCCAGCCGGAGCACCAGCGGCAACGATCAAGGTCCCGTCGCTCGTTGTTGAAGGAACCGATGCGTCGTTCACCGGCTTCCTCGACCTTTCCCAGACCGTGCCGGTGGTCGTCGAACTCTATGTCGGCGCGCCATCCGCAACGCTCATTCGTGTGATCACCGAGTACGCGGGTCGTTTCGTGCTCGTGACGGTGGATGCAGCCGCAAACCCACAGCTGCAGCAAGCGTTCCATGCCACAGCAGCCTCGACCGTCGCGGCCGTCATCGGTGGTCGCCCACTCGCGCTGTTCGAGGGCGACTTGCCGGAGGCCGATGTCGGGCAGGTGCTCGAGCAGCTCCTGACCCTCGCGGCGCAACAGGGTGTCACCGCAACCGTCTCATCTGCCGAACCAGGCACCGAACCCGCTCTGCCGGTTGAGGAACCGCTTCCGCCGCACCACCAGGAGGCCTACGACGCGATCGTCGCCGGCGACTTCGAGGCGGCAATCATGGAATACACAACGGCGATCGCGCAGGATCCACGCGACCAGCTCGCCGTCGCCGGACTTGCTCAGGCTTCGCTGCTCGCGCGGCTGGGGAGCGCGTCGACCGCGGACATCCGAGACGCAGCCGCCGCCGCCCCGACCGACCTGACTGCCCAACTCGCCGCTGCGGACCTCGAAGTCTCCGGCGGTCACCTCGAGGAAGCATTCGGTCGTCTCCTCGTACTCTTCCCGACGCTCGATCAGGAATCCAGGGATCTGGTGCGAACCCGACTGCTCGACTACTTCGAAATTGCCGGTACCGAAGACCCACGGGTCGTCGTCGCTCGCCGTGGGCTTACGGCGCTGCTGTACTGAGCCCGGCCCGCTGACCCAGCCCCGCATCTCCTCCGCCGAAAACGCAGGACATTCACCACGAAAACGGATTCTGCGGCGCATTTCGGCACGATTGTGGTGAATCTCCTGCGTTTTGGGAAAAAGCGGCGCGGGAAGAAAGCAGGCACCACGCACTGACCGGTCACGGCGCCGCTGTACCAGCTCTCCGCAGCTTGAGCCAGAGGCCCGCGAGCGGGGGCAGGGTGAGCTCCGCGGATGCCGGTCGCCCGGCCCATGGCGTCTGGGTTGCGGTCACCGCGCCGAAGTTCCCGACACCGGAACCGCCGTACTCCACGGCATCCGTGTTCAGGATTTCGTCCCAGATGCCCGCGAACGGGAGTCCGACTCTGTACGGGCCGACGGGGTTGCCGGAGAAGTTCATGAGTACCGCGATCGGATTGCCGTGGTTGTCCCAGCGCAGGAACGAGATGGCGTTGTGCTCAGCGTCACTCGCGTCGATCCACTCGAAGCCGCCCTGATCGTTGTCGCGGGACCAGAGCGATGGCTGGTCGCGGTAGACGCGATTGAGCTGGCCGACCAGGGTGAGGAGGCCACGGTGTACCGGCTGGTCGAGGATCCACCAATCCAGCCCACGCTCCTCAGACCACTCTGACGGCTGCCCGAATTCCTGGCCCATGAAGAGCAACTGCTTGCCGGGGTGTGCCCACATGAAGGCGAGGTAGGCGCGCAGGTTCGCGAGCTTCTGCCAATGATCGCCGGGCATCTTGTGCAGCAGCGATCCCTTGCCGTGCACGACCTCGTCGTGGCTGATCGGCAGCAGAAAACTCTCGCTGAACGCGTACACCATGCTGAAGGTGATCTCGTTGTGGTGGTACGACCGGTACATCGGGTCTTCCTGCATGTACGACAGGCTGTCGTGCATCCACCCCATGTTCCATTTGAGGCCGAAGCC
>JAYTEZ010000275.1:0-1987 GCA_043734805.1 Microbacteriaceae bacterium | reverse complement strand
AAGATGGGAGTCGAGCTGGGGAGGGGCTCGGGGGTCACGATCGGACTCGTTGGCACGCAGCCGCTGAGCAGCGCGACAGCTGCCAGTGCCGCGAAAGTTGCCCGAGGGAAGATCCGCATGGTCACGACGCTAGGGCACTGGTGCAGCCCCTGGCCAGAAGTTTCCACACCCGCAGTGAAACCGCGCGCGTGAAAGCTGTTGAGGACAGGTGGCGGCAGTACGGTGGGATCTCGACAATCTCGATCAGCGAGACGCGCTCGATCACAGGAGGGCACCAATGAATATCTCCGGGGCCTGGGAACGAACCGCCCGGGGCGCGATGCTGCTCGGAGCGAACGGTGACCTCAAGCCGACCATTTTCGCCGAGATGTCTGCGCTCGCGACGAGCACGGGCGCGATCAACCTCGGCCAGGGCTTTCCCGATGAGGACGGCCCGGCCGAGATTCTCGAGGCGGCGCGTCGGGCGATCAGCGACGGGTTCAACCAGTACCCTCCGGGACTCGGGTACCCCGTGCTGCGGCAGGCGATCTCCGATCACCAGAAGCGCTTCTACGGCCTCACCCCGGATCCCGACCGCGAGGTGCTCGTAACTGCCGGGGCAACCGAGGCACTCGCCGCGACGATCCTCGCGCTCGTCGAGACCGGGGAGGAGGTCGTCACCCTCGAGCCGTTCTACGACTCCTACGCCGCGATCATCGCGCTCGGCGGGGCCGTTCACCGCACCGTCGGGTTGCGGGCTCCCGACTTTCAGCCCGACCACGATGAGCTGCGGCGGGTGGTGACCGACCGTACCCGGCTCATCCTGATCAACAATCCGCACAATCCCACCGGCGCTGTGCTTGCCCGTGAAACCCTCGAACTCATCGTCGAGCTCGCCTACGAGCACGACGCGATCATTGTCTCGGATGAGGTCTACGAGCACCTGACGTTCGGCACGAAGCACATCCCTATCGCAACCCTCCCCGGAGCCTTGGGCCGCACGGTTACCATCTCCAGCGGCGGAAAAACGTTCAGCACGACCGGCTGGAAGGTGGGCTGGCTGACCGCGCCGTATGAGCTGTTGCAGGCGATCCTCGCCGTGAAGCAGTACCTGACCTACGTGAACGCTGCGCCGTTCCAGCCCGCGATCGCGGTGGGACTCGGTCTGCCCGACGAGTTCTTCCGCCGAATCGCGAGCGACCTCCGGCACAAACGGGACGTGTTGTCAGCCGGCCTCCTCGCGGCCGGTTTCGGCGTGAGCGCGTCACAGGGCTCCTACTTTGTGGTCGCGGATGCCGCCGCACTCGGTTTCCCGGATGCCGCAGCGCTGTGCAGGCAGCTTCCAGAACTCGCCGGGGTCGTTGCGGTGCCAATCAGCGCCTTTGTGAGCGAGGAGAACAAGGGTGAGTACGCATCGTTGCTGCGCTTCGCCTTCTGTAAACGGGTCGATGTGCTCGAGCGCGCATCCGCCCAGCTGGCCGGACTCGGTCGCTAGACTCGCGGCGGACTCGGTCGCGAGCCCCGCCGAATCAGGAGTGAGAGCGGCTGCGCGAGCGGCACATCCGCCTCACGCCTCATACTGCCGACCACTTGGGAACGAAGTCGCGCAGCACCTTGCGGATTTGTGCCCCGGTGAAGGGCTTCGGCAGCACAGCATCCGACGGCGGGTACTCCTCCGTGTCAAGCACGGACGTAATCGCGATCACGCAGTCCGGGCGTTCGGTGCGCAGTCGATCGGTGAGTTCCCAGCCGGTCATGCCCGGGAGAACGAGGTCGATAACGGCCAGGTCGGGTGTCGAACGGCTGTAGGCGATGATGGCGTCTTCGGCGCTCTGCACCGAAGTGACATCGCAGCCCGCGCGCTCGAAATATCGGTGAAGCAGCGCGCGCTGGTCCTCGCTGTCGTCGACAATGAGAACCGCGACTTTCTCTTTCTCGCTCACAGGTTTGCTCATACGAAACACCCCTCTCGGATTACAACAAGCACCGCGATGGTCGGCTAACTCTC
>JAYTEZ010000274.1:0-4208 GCA_043734805.1 Microbacteriaceae bacterium | reverse complement strand
AGGATTCGAACGATCACCGCGATGACGATTCCGTTGACGATCTGGTTTCCCGAGATCGGTGAGGCGTTCATGCCGAAGAAGATCGGATTCCACTTGAAGCCCATCAGGATGGGATAGGTGCATTCTTCGACCGCCGCCGTCACCGCCGCCGATGCAATGAGTGCTGGAGCGACGAAGGCGAGGTAGCTCACACCGCCGAGGGCACCGCCGCCGGTGTTCTTGTCGACCAGGGTTGCGAGCCCGACGCCGAGGGCGAAGAGGTACATAAACGGGCTGCCAACGGCGGTGAAGAGCAACGTCTTGTAATAGCTCCGGATCCCGCGGATGCGATGTTCGGCGACATACCAGGAGCCGAAACGGCGCGGTTTGATACCGCCCTGCAGCGCGCGATCGCGGGTGCCGAGCCCTTCGAGTGCCTCGACATGTGCGCTGTGCCTGACCGACGACGACTCCGTCATTCGATCAGGCTCCGTCCGGTGAGCCGCAGGAAGACGTCCTCGAGGCTCGAACGGCGCACGAGGCTGGTGATCGGTTCGAGACCTCGCTCGGTGATCTTCACCAGTTCGGCTTCGCCGCTTTCGCTGTAGATCAGGATGCGGTCCGGCAGCACTTCGATGCGGTCGCCGATTCCCGCGATCTGCTCCGCCACCTGCGCATTGCGATCGGAACCGAATCGCACCTCGAGCACTTCGCGAGTCGAATACTCCTTGATGAGAGCGGCTGGCGCTCCCTCGGCCATGATCTCGCCCTTATCGACAACGACGAGGCGATCGCAGAGTTGCTCGGCCTCATCCATGTAGTGCGTCGTGAGAACGAGGGTCGTGCCCTGCTCCTTGAGCCGGAATAACCGATCCCAGAGAATATGTCGCGCCTGTGGGTCGAGCCCGGTCGTCGGCTCGTCGAGCAGCAGGATGCGCGGGTCATTCATGAGGGATCGCGCGATCGTGAGCCGTCGCTTCATCCCGCCGGAGAGGTCGTCAACCTTGGATTTAGCGCGGTCGGACAGTTGCGCGAACTCGAGCAGCTCATCCGCTTTCCTGCCCGCGTCCCTGTTGCTGATGCCGAAATAGCGACCGTAGACGATGAGGTTGTCGCGCACCCGTAGTTCCATGTCGAGATTGTCCTGTTGCGGAACGACGCCGAGCTGCGAGCGAATCTCCGGGCCGTGCTCGTTCGGGTCGAGACCGAGGATCGACAGCTCGCCGCTGGTGCGGGTCGAGACCGCGCCTACCATCCGCATCGTCGTCGATTTGCCGGCACCGTTCGGGCCCAGGAGGCCGAACGACTCCCCCGGCGCAACCTCGAACGAGATGCCATCGACGGCAGCGAAGTCCTTGTACTTCTTCGTCAGGAGGTTTGCGGTGATTACAGGAGTGGCCACAAGAATCCACCCTAGCCAATGCCACCGTCAGGGTATGACGGCGCATTCACGGATGGGCCAGCGGAGGGGCACCTAAAATTGAGCGAGGCCGAAACTGCAAAAGTTCGTGATGCGGGCCACCTTACAGAAAGTCCACTATGAGTACCACGACGGAAAACCCACGCCCTCGGTCCGCCTTTGGCCGGGCGAAGAAAGACGACGGACCTCGCGCCAGCTTCCGCCAGTTGATGCCATATCTCCTCGAGCACAGGAAGGTGCTCGGCCTCGTCATCGGTCTGAGCATCCTGGGCGCGGGAACCTCGCTCGCCCAGCCGCTGCTGGTGAGCCAGGTCATCGCGGTCGTGCAGAAGGGCGAGCTGCTCGGCTCTCTCGTTTGGCTGCTCGTGGGGCTCGTCGTCGTGTCGGCGGCCATCAGCGGCTTCCAGCATTACCTGCTACAGCGCACGGGCACGAGCGTCGTGCTCTCCGCCCGCCGCCAGCTCGTTCGCCGGATGCTGCGCCTGCCTATCAGCGAGTTCGACACCCGACGCACGGGCGACCTCGTCTCACGCGTCGGTTCCGACACGACCCTGCTCTACGCCGTCATCACCCAGGGTCTCGTGGATGCCGTCGGCGGCGCGCTCATCTTCCTCGGCGCGCTCATTGCGATGCTCGTGATCGACCCGGTGCTGCTCGGCCTCACCGTTCTCGTGATTGCGATATCGGTGGTCACGGTCGTTGCCCTCTCCGGCCGTGTGCGGGTCGCGAGTCGCAAGCAGCAGGAGAAGGTCGGCGACCTGGCGGCATCCGTCGAACGCGCGCTCAGCGCGATCCGAACCGTCCGCGCGTCGAATGCAACCGCTCGCGAAATTGCTGCAATCGAAAAGGACGCGGAGGGTGCGTGGCGGATGGGGATCAGCGTGGCGAAGATCTCGTCGCTTGTTGTGCCGATCGCTGGCATCGCGCTGCAGGTGTCGTTCCTCGTCGTGCTCGGCGTCGGCGGTTATCGCGTGGCCAGCGGGGCGATCACGGTCTCCAACCTCGTGGCGTTCATCCTGTTCCTGTTCATGATGATCATGCCGCTCGGCCAGGCGTTCGGCGCCATCAACTCGGTGAATCAGGCGCTGGGGGCGCTCGGGCGCATCCAGGAAATCATTGCCCTGCCGAGCGAAACCGAACTGGATGGCTCGATCGAGCCAGCAGCCCCACAGGTAACGGATGCCGCCATCAGCCTCGACGACGTCGTGTTCTCGTATCCCGACTCGTCGAGTGCGGCGGGCTCGTCGAGTGCGGCGGGCTCGGACACCCCGACCAGGGATCTCACCGTGCTGCACGGCGTTTCGTTCACGGCACCGCGCGGACAGCGCACAGCACTCGTCGGCCCGAGTGGCGCTGGCAAGAGCACGATCCTCGCGCTCATCGAGCGTTTCTATGACCCGACGGAGGGCGTCGTCCGCCTCGGCGGGGTCGATGTGCGCGGTCTCGACCGGGAAACGCTGCGAGCACAGATCGGCTACGTCGAGCAGGATGCGCCTGTGCTTGCCGGCTCCTTGCGCGACAACCTCACGCTCGGCGCGCCGGACGCGACGGACGCGCAGTGCATCCAGGTACTGCACGATGTGAATCTCACCGAAGTACTCGAACGCAACTCGAAGGGGCTGGACGCTCCGGTCGGCGAGGAGGGCGTCATGCTCTCCGGTGGCGAACGCCAGCGTCTCGCGATCGCGCGTACGCTGCTCGCTGCGCCGCCGATCCTGCTGCTCGATGAATCGACATCCTCGCTCGACGGGCTCAACGAACGGTTACTGCGCGAGGCGATCGATGCCGTGGCGATCGACCGGACCCTGATCGTGATCGCGCACCGGCTCTCGACCGTCGTCGACTCCGACCAGATCGTCGTGCTCGACCACGGTCGCGTCGTCGGTATCGGTACCCACTCGGAGCTCGTGAAGTCGACGCCGCTCTACAAGGAGCTCGCGAAGCACCAGCTGCTCGTCTAGCCCCGCCGTTCCCGGACGGAGCGTGTCGAGCCGGCGAGCGGGCAACCAGCTCGAGCATCTATCGCCCGTGGTCGCGCTGCGGTAGCGTGCTCACGAGAGAGAAGAGCCGACGATGGCCGCTGGAACCAAAGACGATCCGTGGGAGCTGACGACGGCACCCGGAACATCCCACTACACGATGTACAAGGATGACTCGGCCGATCCGCCAGCCCTCATCTGCCAGGTCGGTTCGACCACCCTCAAGTACCACCTCAGCGCGATCGATGACCTCGCGACCTGGCTTCGGAACCAGGGCGATTGGGTGCCGCTCGGTGCCGCCGACGAACTGAAGCCGGCTGCGGAGGGTTCGGTCGAGGGCTGGGGTCGCTCAGAAAGCAATCCGGTCGGTGGCTGGTATGGCCTTCGCAAGGGTTACCGCGGCAGGTTTGGCATGTACCTCCCGCCACTGCTCGAGCAGCTCGGTCTCGCCGAACTCACGCACGACGCTCGCAACAACCGGATGCGCGCCCTCTAGCCGGGCTCCCCGCGAAGGCCGGAAGCCCGGCAGCCGGTAGCCCGGCAGCAGTCATCGTTGGGACCGGTGCGAGGCTACCGGGCGAGCGCCCACATTGCGACCGCGCTCGCCGCGGCGACATTGAGCGAGTCGATGCCGTGCGCCATCGGGATCTGCACGATCGTGTCGGCGGCGTCGATGGCCTCCGCCGTAAGCCCCTCCCCTTCCGCTCCGAGAACGAAGGCCACCCTTTCCGGGGCGCTCGCGGCGAATTCGCGCAGGCCGACGGCATCCGGGCGCAGCGCCAGGGCTGCGATATGAAAACCGGATGCCGCGAGCAGTTCCCGGGTCGAAT
>JAYTEZ010000273.1:0-4188 GCA_043734805.1 Microbacteriaceae bacterium | reverse complement strand
CTGGGCGATCCGGGCCCGGTCAGCGGCATCCGTCACATCTGCCGACGTGCTGACCGGCAGATCGTGCAGTTTCTCTCCGGTGAACGGTGCGAACACCGGGATCGTTGACCCGCGGGACGAGTGAAGATCGCTGTCGAGTTCGTCGATGAACGAGTGCTGCAGTGGGGCTCCTGGCATTCGCCATTGTAGGCACGTCGCGCGCGCCGGGACCCCGCCGCTAGCGAACGGTCAACCCGAGCTTGCGCCCGGCGAGTCCGTGACCCCGGGAGGCGAGCCGGTCCGCGATCGACTCGATGGCGACGGATGCCGCATCCGCCGGATCTGACACGACGATCGGCACCCCGGCATCACCGCCCTCGCGGAGCGCGACACTGAGCGGAATGGACGCGAGCACCGGCACCGGCTGCTCCTGCCCGAGCGAGAGTCGCGCCGCGACATCCGGGCCGCCGCCCCTGCCGAAAAGCTCGAGCACCGAGCCGTCCGGCTGCACGAGCCCGGCCATATTCTCGATCACGCCGATCACCCGCTGACCGGTCTGGCGCGCAACGACAGCGCTGCGTTCGGCGACCTCTGCCGCTGCCGGTTGAGGAGTCGTGACGACAATGACCTCGGCGTGCGGCAACAGCTGGCCGAGTGAGATTGCGACGTCCCCGGTTCCCGGGGGAAGGTCGAGCAGTAGCACGTCAAGGTCGCCGAAATAGACCTCGGTGAGAAACTGCTTGATCGTGCGATGCAGCATCGGGCCGCGCCACGAGACGGCCGTGCTTCCGTCGACGAACATCCCGATCGAGATGACTTTCACCCCGTAACCAATCGGCGGCAGGATCATCTCCCCCACCCGGGTCGGCTTCGCTCCAGTGAGGCCAAGGATGCCCGGGATCGAGAAACCGAAGACGTCGGCATCCACGACGCCGACCGCGAGCCCGCGCGCGGCGAGCGCCACGGCGAGATTTGCGGTGAGTGTCGACTTTCCCACTCCGCCCTTTCCGCTCGTGATGGCGTAGATGCGGGTGAGCGAATCCGGGCCGAACTGCAGCTCGCGCGACCGTCCGCCGCGAAGTCGTTCGGTGAGTGCCGCGCGTTCCTCGCGAGTCATGACCGTGACGTCCACCACCACGGAAGTCACTCCGGCAACGGATGCCGCTGCCTCACGAACGTCGCGTTCGATCGTGTCTGCTGCCGGGCATCCGACGATCGTGAGCTTCAGGGCCACGGTGGCCGCACCCGCATCCGTGACCGTCACCTCACCGACCATGTCGAGTTCGGTGATGGGTTTGCGGATCTCAGGGTCGATGACGCGGCTGAGTGCCGAGCGAACGTGCTGGTCGAGTCGGTTACTCAACCGGTGGCACCATCAACTTTCCGATCGCGGTCGAGCTCCTCGAGCAGTCCGCGCAGCTCCGCCCGGATAAAGTCCTTACTGGCGAGCTCACGCACGGCGAGCCGCAGCGCAACAACCTCGCGAGCGAGGTACTCGGTGTCGGCCAGATTGCGCTCCGCGCGCTGGCGGTCCTGTTCGAACTGCACGCGATCGCGGTCGTCCTGCCTGTTCTGCGCCAGCAGAATGAGGGGCGCCGCGTATGAGGCCTGCAGCGACAGGATGAGGGTGAGCAGGGTGAAATTCGTGCTGCGCGGGTCGAACTGCGCGCCGCTCGGTGCGTAGCTGTTGTAGGCCAGCCAGACCACGACAAAAACCGTCATGCCGACCAGGAAGTACGAGGTCCCCATCGCCCGTGCAAAGCCTTCGGAGAAGCGACCGACTCGGTCTTTATCGGTTGCGAAGTGTGGAACGAACGAGGTGCGAAGGCCCTTGGGGGAGTCGAATCTGCTTTCAGAGCGACGTGCCATTGGGGTTCCTTCTTGCCTGCGCTGCGATGACGGAAACCGGGCGGGTGTCGGACGGCATCGTGCGCGACGGCAGCGCCTGTGTTCTCACGGGCCGGGCCGGGTCGTCTTCGTCGTGACTTCGCCAGTCATCGGGCAGAAGGTAGTCGAGAACATCGTCAATGGTCACCACCCCGACCAGCCGGCGGTTCTCATCGATGACCGGAAGGGACACGAGGTTGTAACTGGCCAGTGTGCGCGCGACCTCGGCCGCGGACGTGCTCGCCTTGACCGGTTCGAGTCTCTGGTCGAGCAGGGTGCCGAGGCGCTCCATCGGCGGATACCGCAGCATCCGCTGGAAGTGCACCATGCCGAGGAACCGACCCGTCGGCGGCTCATACGGGGGGAGGGTGACGCAGACGGCGGCGCCGAGGGCCGGCGCGAGTTCGTGGCGCCGGATGAGGGCGAGACCTTCCGCGACCGTCGCATCGGCCGACACGATGATCGGTTCGGGCGTCATGAGTCCACCCGCGGTGTCGGGCGCATAGGCGAGAAGCATGCGCACGTCGTCGGCCTCTTCGGGCTGCATGAGGTCGAGGAGCACCTCGCCACGCTCATCGCTGAGCTGCGCGATGAGGTCGGCCGCATCATCCGGCTGCATCTGGTCAAGCACGTCTGCCGCGCGGTCGTCGTCGAGCTGGTTGAGGATGTCGACCTGCTCGCTCTCTGGCATCTCCTCGAGCACGTCGGCCAGACGCTCATCGCTCATCTCCTCGGCGACCTCGAGCATGCGCTGCTCCGGCAGGTCGAGCAGGGCGTTAGCGAGGTCGGCAGGGAGCAGGTTCTCGTACGTCGCGAGTAACTGGGTGGCCGATTGCGCCTCGCCGGTCTCGCGCTCGCGCACCTGCGACCAGGTGGCGAAGATCGTCGCGCCCTTGGCAAAGGGGGACGCGCTGGTCTTGGGACGACGGAGGAAAAGCTCGCCAACCACCCACTCACCGAGGCCGCTCTCCTCGATCGCGACATCTTCGATCGTCGCCGTGCCCGACTTGTCGGCCAGCATCCTGTCGGCCAGAATCATCACGCGCCCGAGCAACTCGGCGATGACGCGCACCTCGCCGCCACGCTGCTCGAACCGGCGAGGGTTGATGAGGCCCGTTGTGATGACCTGACCGGAGCCGAAGCTCGTGACGCGCCCGATCGAGAGGAAGACGCGCCGACGGCCTGAAACCTCGACGATCAGTCCCACGACGCGCGGCGACTCCTTGTGGCGGAACACCACGAGCACGTCGCGAACGCGACCGACCTTGTCTCCAGCGGGGTCGAAAACGGAGCACCCGGCCAATCGGGCGACGAAGACTCTTGCGGAGCTCACAGGTCTAACTTAGCCCGTCGCGCCGATGCGGAGGATAATGGCGGCATGAGTAATAACAGCCCTCTCGCTTCCCGCGGCCGTCTGGTTCCCACCCTCCCGAAGGGCGACGTTCTCGGCACCTACGACACCTACTTCGAGGCGCAGGCGGTGGTCGATCGGCTGGCCAAAGCCGATTTCGAAGTCAAGCGGCTGGCGATCATCGGAAGCGACCTCAAGACGGTCGAGCGCGTCACCGGCAAGCTCACCTATGGCAAGGCCGCCCTCGCTGGTGCCGCGAGCGGGGCGTGGTTCGGTCTCTTCATCGGCGTTCTCCTCACGTTCACCACCACCTCGGCGGTGCTGCAATATGTCATCGCCGCGGTCATCATCGGCGCGGGATTCGGAGCGCTATTCGGCGTCGGCGCCGCAGCCATCAACCGCCGCACCCGCGACTTCACCTCCACCCATCAGGTGATCGCTAGTAAATACGAGATCGTTATCGATCCGGCGCTTCTGTCGAAGGCGCAGGGCGTGCTCTCGAGACCGGACCCGCACAACTGATCGCTGAGCGATAGTGCCCGTTCCGGCGGATAGTGCCCGTTCCGCCGGGCACTATCCGCCGGAACGGGCACTATCCGGCGGGGCCGAGAGGTTCAGTCGCGCAGCCAGGCCTCGACGTCATCCGCGGTCCTCGGAATGGCGATGGACAGGTTCTCGGCGCCGGATTCCGTTACGAGGATGTTGTCTTCGATGCGCACTCCGATGCCGCGGAACCTGGTGGGCACCGTGAGATCATCCGGCTGAAAGTAGAGTCCGGGCTCGATCGTGAACACCATGCCGGCCGTCAGGATACCGTCGAGATAGAGGTCGCGCCGCGCCTCTGCGCAGTCGTGCACGTCGATTCCGAGATGGTGCGACGTGCCGTGCACCATGTACCGGCGGTGAAACTGGTTCTCCGGCTTCACGGATTCCTCCGCGCTCACCGGCAGCAGGCCCCACTCCGCGGTCTT
>JAYTEZ010000272.1:0-1975 GCA_043734805.1 Microbacteriaceae bacterium | reverse complement strand
GCCGAGGTGACGCCGCACCATCTGCTGCTCACCGAGCAGCTCGCGAGCAGCTACGACTCCCGATTCAAAGTGAATCCGCCGCTGCGCCGCGACGAGGATGTTCAGGCCGTACGCGCTGGTCTCGCCGACGGCACGATCGACATCATTGCCACCGATCATGCGCCGCATCCGGTGGAGTCGAAAGACTGCGAATGGGAGGCAGCGGCCTTCGGAATGGTCGGGCTGGAGTCTGCCCTCTCGGTGGTGCAGGCCGCAGTGGTCGATACCGGGTTACTCGACTGGGCAGACATCGCTCGGGTTTTCTCCCGGATTCCGGCGCAAATCGGGCAGCTGCCAGGCTACGACCGCGGGATCGCGGTGGGCGTTCCCGCCGAATTTACGCTCTACGACCCGACCGCCCGCCGCGTCTTCGACACGAGTCGGCTCCGCGGGAAAGGCATCAACTCCCCCTACCTGTCGACGACCCTACCCGGGCGCGTTATCGCAACGATCCACCTGGGCTACGCGACGGTTCTCGACGGCGAGCTCGTGGACATCGATACCGTTGCACAGCACGCACTCAGACCAGCACAAGCAGGAGCACCGCATGGATAGAACCCTCTCGACCGCGATCGTGATCGCCGTCATCCTGCTCGCCCTCGCCGGTATGTATTTCGGCTGGCGCGCCCGACAGAAGCGGCAGTCCACCCTGCCGCTACCCGAGCCGGTACCGGCGGACGCTGGAAGCGAGTTATTGACGTCCGAGGTCTTCTACGTGGCGACCACCGTCGCAGGCGACCCGCTCAACCGGATCGCGGTCTCCGGCCTCGGCTACCGCTCACGGGCATCCGTCACCGTCACGGAACGCGGGGTGGTTCTGGCCATCGCCGGTGAACCGGAGGCCTTCATCCCCGCCGCTGCTCTTCGCGGCGTCGATCGCGCGACCTGGACCATCGACCGCGTCGTCGAGACCGGCGGGCTCGTTCGGATCGCCTGGTCTCTCGGGCAGACCGATGTCGACAGCTATCTCCGGGTCGCCGAGCCGGCGGATCCCACCCCTCTCATCGACGCGCTGGAATCCCTGCTCGGGGCGACCAGCATGCAGGAAAGTGAATCACTGTGACGCGCTTCGACCCCGCCGTTCTCGTACTCGAAGACGGCAGCCGATATTCCGGGCAGGCCTACGGCGCCCGCGGCAGGACTCTCGGTGAAGCGGTCTTCGCGACCGGGATGACGGGATATCAGGAGACGATAACCGACCCCTCCTACGCCGGTCAGATCGTGCTCATGACCGCTCCGCACATCGGCAACACCGGCGTGAATGACGAAGATCCTGAGTCTTCACGCATCTGGGTCGCGGGTTTCGCCGTGCGGGACCCGTCGCGCATTGTCTCGAACTATCGCGCGAACGGGAGCCTCGACGACCAGCTCGTCGAGCAGGGAATCGTCGGCATCAGCGGCATCGATACCCGTGCCGTCACCAGGCGACTTCGCGATGCTGGCGCGATGCGGGCCGGCATTTTTTCCGGTGCCGATGCCGCGCTCGTCGAATCCGAGCAACTCGCGATCGTGCGGGAGGGGGCAGCGATGTCCGGCCGCAACCTCTCCGCACAGGTCTCGGTGACCACGCAGCGGGACATCGAAGCGACGGGCGAGCGGATCGGCTCGGTCGCGGTGCTCGATCTGGGGGTGAAGGAGTCCACGCTGCGCTACCTCGCCGCCCGCGGCCTCGATGTGCACGTGCTTCCGCAGACCGTGACGGCCGCCGAGATCTTTGCGCTGGGGCCGAGTGCGGTCTTCTACTCGAACGGCCCAGGTGACCCCGCGGCATCCGACGATCATGTGGAGCTGCTTCGGGCTGTGCTGCGTGCGGGGCTGCCGTTCTTCGGAATATGCTATGGCAACCAGCTGCTCGGGCGTGCTCTCGGCCTCAGCACCTACAAGCTGCCTTTCGGCCATCGCGGGATCAACCAGCCGGTGATCGACCGGGCGACCG
>JAYTEZ010000271.1:0-2180 GCA_043734805.1 Microbacteriaceae bacterium | reverse complement strand
TGACCGTCGTCCATCGTGCCGTCCCTTCGCCGTAAACCGTGGAAGAAATCAATCAAAGGATAGAAACGGTGCCACCTTCAACACCGCTGGCTATAGATCCGATCGCGGAGGCCCGTCGCCAGTGGGCTGTGCACGGTTGGGGAGACGCCGCCGACGGCATGGCGGCGGTCACGTCGATCATGCGAGCGCAGCAGCTGATGCTCGCCCGCGTGGAGGCGGCGCTGAAGTCATACAACCTCTCGTTCGCTCGCTACGAGTTACTCACTCTGCTGAGCTTCACCAGGGATGGCGCCCTGCCGATGGCGAGCGCCAGCGCGCGTCTTCAAGTCCACCCGACGAGTGTGACGAACACGGTGGACCGGCTGGAACGGGACGGCCTGGTGGTACGAACCGCGCATCCAACCGATGGCCGAGCCACCCTCGTCGTGTTGAAGGACGAGGGCCGCACTCTCGTCGCTGCGGCATCCGCGACTCTTAACGACGAGGTGTTTGAAAACCCGGGTCTGCTCGAGGATGACATGGCGAACCTGATTAGGATTCTCGCCCGTTTTCGTCGAAACGCGGGCGACTTCATCGACCCGCCGGTGCAGCCCGATCCACTTTAATGTAAGGGGGTCATCGGTGGCTGAAGCGCGGCTCTCGCTTGTCGACGAAGGCAGCCATACCTTCGGTCTGGTCGGCGAGGGCGAAGGTTGACTGACTCGTTCGGCGTTCGAATCGCAGCCCTTCCGCCAGACTGGACTCGAAGGCAACGTTGACCGACTCCTTGGCGGCGTAAGCGACAGGAAGCGATTTTCCGGCGATGATCATCGCCGTAGCGATCGCGTTCTCCAGCAGCTCTGAGGCAGGGACAACGCGCGCAACCAGCCCGGCACTCTCGGCCTCGACCGCTCCCATCATTCGCCCGGTAAGGATTAGTTCCATCGCCTTGGCCTTGCCGATTGCGCGAGCGAGACGTTGCGTTCCGCCCATTCCCGGGATGACGCCGAGGTTGATCTCCGGCTGGCCGAACTTCGCAGTGTCGGCGGCCAGAATGAAGTCACACATCATGGCGAGCTCGCAGCCGCCGCCGAGGGCGTACCCCGCGACGGCCGCAATGATCGGGGTACGCACCAGGGTGAATCGGTCCCACCCCGAGAACAGGTTGTCGATATAGGCATCCTGAAAGGTTGTATTGGCCATCTCCTTGATGTCCGCGCCGGCCGCGAAGGCTCGCTCGGACCCGGTCAGAACTATGGCGCCGATTCCCTGGTCGAGATCGAAGGCGGTGGCAGCATCCACCAGTTCTGCCATCAGGCTGTGATTCAAAGCGTTCAGAGCCTTGGGTCGGTTAAGCGTGATGATACCGACGCGATCGCGGCGTTCGACGAGGATGTTTTCGTAGTGGGTCATGATGCCTCTTTCGCAGTGCTCTGGGAACGGATGTCAGTGACGATGGCAGAGAAGTCAAGGTTCGCGCCCTCCCCGGCCGCGAACTTTCGGTAGATTGCACTGGCCAGCGTTCCGATTTCGGCGTGGACCCCGGTCGACTCGAAAGCCTGCTCCGCGAGGCCGAGATCCTTCGCCATCAGTGCACTGGAAAAGCCGGGAAGGTAGTCACGGTTCGCGGGGCTCGCCGGAACGGGTCCCGGAACCGGGCAGTTCGTCGTGAGAGCCCAGCACTGGCCGGAGGCACTCGATGCGACGTCATACAGCGCCTGGTGGGTGAGACCGAGCTTTTCACCGAGCACGAATGCCTCGCTCACCGCGATCATCGAGATGCCGAGGATCAGGTTGTTGCAGACCTTCGCCGCTTGACCTGCTCCCGGTGCCCCGCAGTGCACTATCCGCGCGCCCATGGCCTCGAGTATTGGCTGCACGGAGGCGAAGTCTTCTTCGGAGGCGCCGACCATGAAGGCGAGCGTTCCGGCGGTTGCTCCGCCCACACCACCAGAGACGGGGGCGTCGACATTGACGTGGCCGGCCTCGACGGCCAGGTCATGCGCCCGCCGTGCGTCGTCGACAGCGATGGTCGAGGAGTCGATGAACACGGTGCCAGGCTTCGCCACCGAGAGGAGGCCGGGCGCGTCAACGCTTCCCGTGTAGGCCTCGATGACCTGGCGACCACTCTGAAACATCGTAATGACGATGTCGGCGCCCGCAACGGCATCCGCCGCAGTGTCGGAGACGGTAAGACCGCT
>JAYTEZ010000270.1:0-2984 GCA_043734805.1 Microbacteriaceae bacterium | reverse complement strand
TCGAGGAGGCTCCCTCGGCGTTGCTCGACGATGCAACCCGGGAACGGATTGGCGATGCCGCCTGCGAGGTCGCGCGCAGCGTCGGCTACGTCGGTGCCGGAACGGTCGAGTTCCTCGTGTCGGCGACGGACCCGGGCGAATTCTTCTTCATGGAGATGAACACGCGCCTGCAGGTCGAACACCCGGTGACCGAACTCGTCACGGGAATCGACATCGTCGAGTGGCAGGTGCGAATTGCGGCGGGCAGCGAGCTGGGAATGCGCCAACCCGATGTCGTGCTGACCGGTCACGCTATCGAGGCCCGCATCTATGCGGAGGATCCGTCGCGCGGTTTCCTGCCGGACACCGGCACCGTGATCGTCCTTGAGGAGCCCGACGGTGACGGCGTGCGCGTCGACAGTTCGCTCGTCGAAGGGCTCGTCGTCCCCTCGAATTACGACCCACTGCTCTCGAAAGTGATCGCCTGGGGTGCCGACCGTGCTCAGGCGCTGCTTCGGCTCGACGCGGCGCTCGCCGACACCACGGTGCTCGGGCTGCACACCAACATCGAGTTCCTGCGAGCGCTTCTGGCCGACGACGACGTGCGGGCCGGCCGTCTCGACACCGGACTGATCGAGCGGATGCTGGGCGGCATCCGGTTCGAGACCGCGGATGATTCGTTCCTGGCCGCTGCCGCGCTGTTCCTGCACTCGCTGCCGGGGGCCGGCGGCGACTGGATGAGCAGCGGCCCACCACCGGTGGATCGAGAGCGGATCCGATCCGGGCCGTGGCGTCAGCGCAGCGGCTGGCGCGTCGGTGCGCATCGGCCAGCACGCTATAGCTTTGCGATAACCGGGGCTGAGCCGGTCGATGTGCTCGTTACCGGTTCGCCCGACAGCGCGACGGTGGCTATTGGCGGCGTCGAGAAGTCGGCGCGTTTCGTGCGCGCGGGGAACACCGCGACCATCCAACTGGGCCAGATCACGCGAGAACTGCACATCGGGCGGCATGGCGCGGGCATCTGGCTCAGCTCCCGCGGGTTTGTCTGCGAACTCGGTGTGCGCGATCGGGCTACGCGGCTCGCGGAACATCGCGCAACCCTCACCCGCGTCGAGGGCGCGGCCAGTCCCGAAGTGCGCTCCGCCATGCCGGGCACCGTCGTCTCGGTGAACGCCTCAACGGGCGATGAGGTGGAGATCGGGCAAACGATCCTTGTCGTCGAGGCGATGAAGATGGAGCACGCGCTGGTGGCACCCGTCGCCGGAACCCTCACCATCACCGTCAGGGAAGGCGACCAGGTCAGGCTCGACCAGGTTGTCGCCAGCATCGATCCCCACGCCAGCATCAATCGTCACGAAGGAGCACGACATGAGCTATGAACTCACCGATGAACAACAGCAGCTGAGCGACATGGTCAGGGACTTTGCCGACCGGGTGGTAGCGCCCGTGGCCGCGAAACACGACGCCGAGCACAGTTTTCCCTACGAAGTGGTCGCCGAGATGGCCGAGCTCGGACTGTTCGGGCTGCCATTTCCCCGGGAACTCGGCGGACAGGGCCGGGACTATTTCGAGCTCTGCCTCGCCGTTGAGCAACTCGGCCGCGTCGATCAGAGCGTCGGGGTGACTCTCGAGGCCGGGGTAGGCCTCGGCGCGATGCCGGTGTTCCGGCGTGGCACCCAGGCGCAGAAAGAGGAGTGGATACCGCAGCTCGCGAGTGGAAAGGCCCTCGCCGGGTTCGGCCTGACCGAAGCCGATGCCGGGTCGGATGCCGCCGGCACGAAGACCACGGCGGACCTTGAGGGCGGCGAGTGGGTGATCAACGGCACGAAACAGTTCATCACCAACTCGGGGACCGACATCACGCGTCTTGTCACGGTGACTGCCGTAACCGGAACATCCACGCGCGACGACGGGTCGATGAGGAAGGAGCTTTCCGCCATCCTCGTCCCCACGCCAACGACCGGGTTCGTCGTCGAACCGGGCTATGACAAGGTCGGCTGGCACGCATCGGACACGCATCCGCTCACGCTTACCGACGTTCGAGTGCCCGAGGACAATCTGTTGGGGGAGCGGGGTCGCGGCTACGCTAATTTCGTGCAAACGCTCGACGAAGGCCGGATTGCCGTCGCGGCCCTGGCCACGGGAGCGGCGCAGGGCTGTCTCGACGAGTCGGTGCGCTATGCGAAAAAGCGCAATGTCTTCGGCCGCAGTATCGGCTCGAACCAGGCCATCTCGTTCAAGATCGCACGGATGCAGGCGCGTGCGCACACCGCTCGCCTCGCCTACTACGACGCCGCAGCTCGCATGCTCGCCGGAGCGCCATTCAAGGCGCAGGCGTCGATCGCGAAAATGGTCGCGGGGGAGGCGGCGATGGACAACGCGCGAGACGCGACTCAGATCTTCGGCGGTTACGGGTTTCTCAACGAGAACCCGGTGGCCAGGCAGTTCCGCGATTCGAAGATTCTCGAGATCGGCGAGGGCACGACCGAAGTGCAGCTCATGGTCATCGCCCGCGAACTAGGATTCTAAACTGTGACAGAGCCTGACGAGAAAACCATCGAGCAGCGCGGACTCTACTTCGAGGAGTTCGAGCTCGGCACGCGCTACCTGCACCGCCCCGGCCGTACCGTTACCGAGGCCGACAACGTGCTGTTCACGACCATGACCATGAACACGCAGGCGCTGCACCTCGATGCCGCCTGGTCGGCCGGGCAACCCTTTGGCCAACGACTCGTGAACTCCATGTTCACGCTCGCGACCCTGGTCGGCAGCTCCGTGGCGCAGCTCACGCAAGGAACGCTCGTTGCCAACCTTGGCTTCTCGGACGTGACGTTCCCCGCCCCGCTCTTCCTCGGCGACACCATGTACTCCGAGACTCTTGTCGATGACAAACGCCTGTCATCGTCGCGGCCCGGGCAGGGGATCGTCACGCTTCGGCACACCGCACGCAACCAGGACGGAGTGATCGTTGCCACCGCGGTGCGGTCCGCCCTCGTCTGGTGCAC
>JAYTEZ010000269.1:0-4716 GCA_043734805.1 Microbacteriaceae bacterium | reverse complement strand
ACCCGAGGCAGCGCCGAGCGCATCCTGGGCGGCGCGATAGTCGGCGAGACGATCGACCCAGGGGATCCAGGCTGGCGAGAGCAACGATGTGTCGCCCGGGGTCAGCTCGGTCTCGAGCACCCCCGGCTGCTCACCGTCGACATGGGAGATGCTCACGGTCCAGCGCCAGCCCGGGTAACCGGGCAGTGTGGTGTCGAAGTAGACAGTGATGACGCCGTCGCCCTCCTCGATCGAACCGGCGGGCGCGCCGATCGATTCGGCTGAGGTGATTTCGAGCAGGGCCGTGCGGCCGAGATCGAAGTCAGCGTCGGTTGCCACCTGCCCGCTCTGATCAGACGAATCAGGCATCGAGTTCGTCCGCGACTTTGCGAAGCATGGCGGCGATCGTTTTGCCGTGCTTGCTGTCGGGGTAGCGCCCGCGCTTCATGTTGGTACCGATGCCGTCGAGCAACTTGACGAGATCCTCGATGATGATCGACATGTCGTCGGCTGGCTTGCGGCTCAGCTTGACGAGACTCGGCGGCGCTTCGAGTACGCGCACCGAAAGTGCCTGCGCCCCACGCTTGCCATCGGCGATACCAAACTCGAGCTTGGTGCCCGCCTTAACCGTTGTGCCCGCCGGGAGGGCAGAGGCATGCAGGAAGACCTCCTGGCCGTCATCGGAACTGATGAAGCCGAAGCCCTTCTCGTCGTCGTAAAACTTAACCTTGCCGGTGGGCATGGCGGTACCTCTTTCGCTTCGCTCTTGGCCGTAAGCCTACGGGGAGTCTGGCCCCTATTCTTGTGACTGTGGCAAAAGAAATCCCGGTGACCATTCATCGTAACGAACGTGTGCTTGCGTACATGATCGTGGCGATCCTCGCCCTGTCCATCCTGGACCTCGTCGGCGTGCTAATTGCGGCAGCTGCGGGCGTCACCGCCCTGTGGCCCATTTTGCGGATCTTACCTCTGCTCGGGCTGCCGATCGCTATGCTCCTCATCCTCGTGTTGCTCGTGATCAACGCTCGACGACGCAGCCGCGAGGCACAGCGTCCCACCAAGACCAAGAAATAGCGGCAGCAATCCGGCGATGCCGTTAGCCACAGAATCGGGTAAAAGCGTGAGCAACACCCTGTCACTCGCTACGCGCCTCAGGGCCATGACGGATGTCGAACTCGCGCAGGCGATGAACGACCGGAGCATCAGCGCATCCGGCATCAAGGATTTTTTTGACCTCGCCGAAGCGTTCCTCGATCGAGCGTCGATCCAGCAGATGCTCACCCGGCTCGACCGAGGAACCCTCGCGGTACTCGCGGCCATCGGGCAGCTGACCGACGAGAGCGGCGCCCCGACCGCAGCGGATGTCGCGGCTCGACTCACCTCGATCGCCGGCAACGCCCCGTCGCTCGACTCGATCGCACGGCGTGCAGCGGTCGCGTCCGGCCTGCTGCTGCTTGAGGCCGAATCGCGGCGCTACGCAGCCTACGAGAGTGTGCGGGACCAACTGGTTTCCTGGCCGGCCTTTGGCCTTCCCTCCCTCGCCGAGCTCGCCGTAGTCGCGGCTCCAGCAACTCTCGCGCCGGTGCCAGACGTGGATCGGCGCTTCGTCGACCGACTCGGCGCCGAGCGTGCGTTCGCGGCGACAACCGCAATGACCGAGCTCCTGGTCGAAATCGAACGCGACCCGGCGCGCGAGCTGGCGAAAGGCGGAGTCGCGCTACCCGACACCAAACGGCTCGCGAACGCCATGGCCGTCGACCTCGAGTCGGTCGCGACCTTCCTCGCAATTGCCGATCGAGCGGAGCTCGTCGCCCGCGAAACCGGGTCGTGGATGATTACCGAGCGCGGCGAGTGGTGGCTGCTCAAGTCCTCGGCTGCGCGCTGGGGCTCACTCGCCTCCGCCTGGTTCACGCGGCTGCCGGGCGACATCCGCCAACTGCTGAGTGAACGAAGCCATGCCCTCTGGGGGCCAGGGCTGCGCGGGTACATCGACTGGCTTTATCCGGCCGGCGGCGACTGGATGGATGACCGCATCACCGCCTACACGCGGGACGCAGAGCTGCTCGGCATTACCGCCAACCGGGCCCCAACCGGCCCCGGCTCGCTGTTGCTCGCGGACGGCATCGATGCGGCCGAGGCCGCCATGTCGGCACTCCTTCCGGCGGAAGTCGAGCAGGTATACCTGCAGCACGACCTTTCCGTCATGGCCCCCGGCCCGCTGACGCCACGGGTGGATGCCCGACTGCGTGCCATTGCCGACGTGGAGAGCCGCGCGCTCGCCTCCAGCTACCGGGTGTCGACCTCGAGCGTCAACCGGGCGATGGCCTCCGGCGAAACCGCGGAGTCGATGCTCACCTTTCTGCAGAGCATCGCGCTCACGGGCATCCCACAACCCCTTGACTACCTCATCGCCGAGGCCTCGACTCGCTACGGACAGGTACGGGTCGGAACCGTCGACGAACCCGGTTCTGAGGCCCGCAGCTACCTTCGCTCTGACGACGAGCACCTGATCGGCACCATCATGGTCGACCAGAACCTCTCGGCTCTCGGGTTCGTGCGCACCGCTCCCGGGCGCGCACTCAGCCGGTTCTCCCTTGACGTCGTCTTCTGGTCGGTGAGCGACGCCCGCTACCCCATCGCCGCCGAAAACGCGTCCGGCGAGATCGTCGCGCTTCGCCGCCAGCGCACCACGAAGGCCGGAGCGGTAGGTATCGTCAACCCGATCGCGTCTCTCATCGAGAGGCTGCGACTCGGCGGCGAACCGCAGGAAAAAGAGACGGGTCACGCCTGGCTCATCCGGCAGCTCGACGTCGCCATCAAAGCCAGGGCGGGACTCACCGTGAGCGTCACCATGCCGAACGGATCGATCGTCGACTATCAGCTCGAACCAACCAGTGTCGCGGGCGGGCGTCTCCGGGGACGCGACAAGAAATCGGCCATCGAACGCACCCTCCCGGTGTCGAGCATCGCCGCCCTCGGCCCGGCGCTGTAACTGCGCGTCGGCTGCATTCGCGTCACCCGACCCAGTCCGCGGCCCGACGCAGCTGAGCCCAGCGCGGTGACCTAGGCTTGTCGGGTGAATGCTGCGGCGGGTCCCTTGATCGTGCAGAGCGACCGTACCGTGCTCCTCGAGGTCGCACATCCGGCCGCAGAAGACGCCCGGCATGACCTTGCGGTCTTCGCAGAGCTCGAGCGCGCACCGGAACATATCCACACCTATCGCATCACCCGCCTCGGCCTGTGGAACGCGCGAGCGGCCGGGCATTCGGCGGAAAACATGCTCGCGACGCTCGAGCGCTATTCGAAGTTCCCCATCCCGCAGAGCGTCACGGTGGACATCGCAGAGACGGTCGCGCGGTATGGCCGGCTCGTGATCGAGCGCGACGAAAACGGCACGCTCCTCCTCCGGTCGACGGATGCCGCCGTGCTCAGCGAAATCGTGCGCGCCAAGCGCATCGCCCCCCTCCTCTTCCTCCCGGAGGACCAGCGCGGCAGGGGCGCGGCCATCGACCGCTACGAAATCCAGCCCTGGGCCCGCGGACAGGTGAAACAGGAACTCGTCAAGCTCGGCTGGCCAGCAGAGGACCTTGCGGGCTACACGCCGGGCACACCGCATCCGATCTCCCTCGACGAGAACGACTGGGCGCTTCGCGAGTACCAGAATCAGGCGATACGCAGTTTTGTCGACGGAGGCTCGGGTGTCGTCGTGCTTCCCTGCGGCGCTGGCAAGACCCTGGTCGGTGCGGGTGCGATGGCGACGGTGAAGACGACGACTCTTGTGCTGGTCACCAACACGATCTCGGCGCGGCAGTGGCGCAGCGAGTTGCTCAAACGAACGAGCCTCACCGAGGATGAGATCGGCGAGTACTCGGGTCAGGTCAAGGAAATCAAGCCGGTCACCATCGCCACCTACCAGATCCTCACGGCACGGCGAAAAGGCGAGTACGCCCATCTCGCTTTGCTGAATGCCCTCGACTGGGGCCTCGTGATCTACGACGAAGTTCACTTGCTCCCGGCACCGGTGTTCAAGCTCACCGCCGAACTCCAGGCCCGTCGTCGCCTCGGCCTCACCGCGACACTCGTTCGGGAGGATGGCCGCGAGGGCGACGTCTTCAGCCTGATCGGCCCCAAGCGCTTTGACGCCCCATGGAAGGAGATCGAGGCACAGGGTTTCATCTCCCCCGCCTCCTGCTTTGAGGTACGGATCGACCTGCCGCAGCAGGACCGGCTCGAATACGCGGCATCCGCCGACGACGAACGGTATCGACTCGCCGCGACCGCACCGGCAAAGCTCTCGGTGGTGCGGCAGCTGGTGAAGAAACACGAGGGAGAGCGCATCCTCATCATCGGCCAGTATCTCGACCAGATCGACATACTCGCCGAGGCGCTCGACGCCCCCAAGCTCACCGGTGCAACCTCGATCGACGAGCGCGAGCGCCTGTACCAATCGTTCCGGGACGGTGAGACGAAGGTGCTCGTGGTGTCGAAGGTGGCAAACTTTTCGGTCGATCTGCCGGAGGCGACCGTGGCGATCCAGGTGTCGGGAAGCTTCGGTTCCCGGCAGGAGGAGGCCCAGCGGCTCGGCCGTTTGCTGCGTCCAAAGGAGTCCGGACTTCCGGCAAACTTCTACACGCTCGTCGCCCGCGACACCGTGGACCAGGACTTCGCCCAGAATCGCCAGCGCTTCCTGGCCGAGCAGGGTTACAGCTACACGATCCTCGACAGCGACTCTCTCGC
>JAYTEZ010000268.1:0-4015 GCA_043734805.1 Microbacteriaceae bacterium | reverse complement strand
GTGCGCTCACCGCTGAGTCGGCGAGCACCGGTTTCGCTGCTCGAAGGTCACGTTCGAGCAGCGCGCAGGCACGGGACGCCTCTTCCGTGCCGACGCGGTCGAGGTAGCGTACATCGTCGAAGACGACCGCTGCTGCTTTCAGCCGGTCCGCGAATGGCGGCATCGCGGCGCCGGCACGCACGGCGAAATCGCGCGCGGTCGTGCCGGGGCTGACGGTGAGGATCGTGCGCTCAGCGAGCCCACGCGCAATCGAGCGGAACATTTCCTCGATGGCGACGGTCCAATCGCCTCTGGCCGCCGCATCCTCCGCCGCTCGACGAAGGTCTGCCGCGGTGCGATTGTCGTCTCCGCCGAACAGGGCACCAGAGACAGTGCTGCGCCGGTTGAACCGTGGGGGTCCAAAGATGAAGAACGCGGTGACAAGAGCCGCGACGATGACGATGGCGGCCACGATCAGGATCGGGCCCTGCACCCCGATCCCGTCACCCAGCTTGAGCGACTTCAGCCAATCCCAGAAGGCGCTCGACAGCCGGTCGAACCAGGTCGGCTGCGCCACGCGGTACTGGGGCTTTGCGAGTTCGTTGATGAGCCACTGCTGGGCTTGAGTCGCATCCGGATCTACTGGCACGTCTCGTGGCGGGCCGGTGACCGAGACCAGCGCGACCTGGATCAACCCCAAGGCGAACCATTCGCTGGCGGGACCGATGCGCTGTCCCGCGGGGCTCCTGATGGCTGTTTCGGCGCCGGGAACGGGGGGAGACGGTGGCTGAGGTACGGGTCAGGAACGCTGCTGTCCCCGGCTTGGCGAGCTTCGACGAATCGCGCCAGCTCGAGGTCGAGGCCTTCCTTGCGAATACGCAGGTCGATGTAGATGAGCGCGGTCGTTGCCGACTGCACGACGGAGGTGATCGCCTGAAATACCACGGAGATGACGAGGGCAAGAACGGTGATCACAATGGTGACGACCACGATGTTCTGGCCGTTCTGGCGGTTGGGGTCGAGCAGCGTCGTCGCCATCGGGCCGAGGAAGCTGAGGGGCGCCGAGATCACCTGAGAGACGACCCCGATGATCACTGACACCAAGGCAATGATGCCGAAGGTCTTCCAGAATGCGCCGCGGGTGAGTGACCATGATCGGGCGACGGACTCCCGAATGCTGAGTCTTTCGATCATGAGAGCGCTCGGCACGAGCGCCAGCTTGGTGCCCAACCAGATGAAGAGTGCGGCAAGAACGAGGCCACCGAAGAGCCCGAGCATGACGCCAATCACGATGCCAGCCACCCCGAGGGTCGTGATGACAACGACGATCAGAAGCACGAGCACTCCAAAGACAACGGTGACGAACAGGATCAGTAGTGCCGACCATCCGACCAGCGCGCCGATCCGCCCCCGGGCTCGCCTCCACAGTTCCGAGAGCCTGAGTTTCTCGCCGAGGGTGCCACTCGCGACCTCCAGCACGATGATGCCCTGCAGCAGGGCGGAGGCGATGACCGCGAGGAGTCCGGGCACGATGGCCGCGAGCCCGATCAGCCCGTAGGAACCGGCAACGATGGAGTTCGTGTTCTCCTGGGTGCTCGCCCCAATTCTCGCAAGCGCGGAATAGCTGGCATAGCCGACGACGCCGACGAGAAGCAGGTACGCGAGACCCTGGATCAGCAGGGCTGCGCCGAAGGTCGGGCGAGGATTACGACGAAGCACCCGGAACGAGGCGCCGAGGATCGTTCCGAGGTCCAGGGGTTGCAGGGGGATGAGCCCCGGTTTCGGTGGCGGAGTCCAGGCCGATTGCCCTGGCCGGCCGGCACCCGTCGAACCGGCGCCGGAAGCGCCGAAGGGTGGGGGAGTTCCCGGTAGCGCGTAGTAGCCGGCATCCGGCGGCACAACGGGTGAAACGGGGGGAACGGGGGGTGAAATGGGCTGAACCGGCTCTCCGGCGTCACGTGGTGCGCCGCTCGGCGGCTGCCACTGCTGGTCGTTGGTCACTCGTGTTCCCCTCGATGGCATCCGGTGGGCTGCTCACCCCTCGCGATTATGCTTACACACTCGGCTACTCTTATGCGAAAGCACCCGAATACTCCCTCGCGCGTGGTGCCGATCCGAAGACGGGACGATGACCGCACGCATTCTTATTGTCGACGATGACACCGCCCTCGCGGAGATGATCGGCATCGTTCTCCGATCTGAAAGGTTCGAGCCGTTCTTCTGTGCCGACGGTGGGCAGGCCCTCGATGCTTTCCGTGAATCGAAGCCGGACCTCGTGCTGCTCGACCTCATGCTGCCCGGAAAAAACGGTATCGAAGTGTGTGCGGAGATCCGCACCGAATCCGGTGTCCCGATCATCATGCTGACCGCAAAGTCCGATTCGAGCGATGTCGTGCGCGGGCTCGAAAGCGGCGCAGACGACTATATGGTCAAGCCGTTCAACCCCAAGGAACTGGTCGCCCGCATCCGCACGCGACTGCGCCCGACGCCGACAGGCCCCTCGAGCGTCCTGCAGGTCGGCGACCTTCAGTTGGACGTCGCTGGTCACGAGGTCAGGCGCGGCGCATCCAAGATCAACCTCACGCCGCTCGAATTTGAGTTGCTGCTCGCGCTCGCGCTCAAACCACAGCAGGTCTTCACTCGAGAAATGCTGCTCGAGCAGGTGTGGGGCTACCACTACAAAGCCGACACCCGCCTCGTCAACGTGCACGTACAGCGACTGCGGGCCAAGGTCGAGGAAGACCCGGACAACCCTCGTATCGTCATGACCGTTCGGGGCATCGGCTACCGCGCGGGCGCGAGTGCCTAACGTCACGGCATGAAGCCCCTGCTCTGGCGGTCGTATCCGGACCGCTTCGCGCGTTTCTGGCGCGTATCGCTCCAGTTCCGTACGGTCGCGATCACCGTGCTCCTGTCCGGATTCGCGGTGATCGTCATCGGCTCCTATATCTCGATCAGCATCAGCAACAACCTGTTCGACTCGAGAAGCTTCCAGGTGCAGGACGAGGCGAGGAGTGCGCACAATCTCGCCCAGGGAATCTTCGACGCAGCCGAGCCCGTGGGCGGCCAGGGGTCGACGGTCGAGCTGGACAGCCTCCCCGGCACGGTTCAGGACAAGATCCTGCCGTCGATCACCACGCCGGGCAGCACGGCGTTTGCGATCCTGCGGACACCCGGGCAGAACACCCAGCAGATCATGCAGCCGGCGAGTTCAACGAACTTTCCGAAAGTCGTGACCGACGACCTGAGAGCGAAGGTTGTCGCGGATCCCCAGCACGTGCAGTACCAGTCCGTGACCCTCAAAGACGGCTCGCCGGGTCTCGTCGTCGGTTCGCAGGTGACCGTGCCGTCTGCCGGAGGTTACGAGCTCTACCTCGTCTATGACCTTTCCCCGGTGCAGGTGACGCTCAACTTCGTGCAGCAGACCCTCGCGTTCGGCAGTCTGGCCCTCGTGCTTCTGATCGGTGCCGTCACCTATATCGTCGTTCGCCTCGTTGTCGGACCGATCAGGATGGCCGCAGAAACCAGTGAGAGACTGGCCGCCGGGCAACTCGAGCAGCGCATTCCGGAACGAGGTGAAGACGTGATCGCGACCCTTGCACGGTCGTTCAATGGCATGGCGGACAGCCTCCAGCGGCAGATCACCAGGCTCGCGGAACTCTCCCGCCTACAACAACGATTCGTTTCGGATGTCTCGCACGAACTCCGCACTCCGCTCACCACCATCCGGCTCGCGGGTGACGTTCTCTACGACCAGCGCGACAACTTTGATGCCTCGACCGCGCGCACCGCCGAGCTTCTGCATACCCAGGTTCAACGGTTCGAGGTGCTGCTCGCCGACCTGCTCGAGGTCAGCCGGTACGACGCGGGAGCGGTCGAGCTGGAGCTCGAGCCGACCAACCTCGTTCGGCTGGTCGAGGATGCCGTCGACTCCATGCAGCCGCTGGCTGACGAGCGCGGTTCTTCCTTGCGATTCGTGGCGCCCGGCGGATACTTCGAGGCGGAGGTCGACGCGCGCCGCATCCGCCGCATCCTG
>JAYTEZ010000267.1:0-4173 GCA_043734805.1 Microbacteriaceae bacterium | reverse complement strand
GTCGAAGATTCCACCGGCGCACCCCTGTACATGGAGTACAAGGGCCGTAAGGTCGCGGACGTTTAGTCCGTCCGTCTTCACCCGCGAGTCGATCCATGCCTGGCACCAGTGCCGTGCGAGGTGAGCTCGAGCAGTTCCTGGCGGTCGATGTCTCCCCGGAACTGCTCGAACTCGCGCTCACACACCGGTCATTTGCGTACGAGCATGGCGGTCTGGCTCACAACGAGCGCCTCGAGTTCCTTGGCGATTCGATTCTCGGGCAGGCCGTGACGGTCATGCTCTATACCGAGAATCCGACCCTCGCCGAGGGCGAACTCGCCAAACGACGCGCGAGCCTCGTGAGTTCTGTCGCGCTCGCGGAAGTCGCTCGGTCCTTCGGACTCGGCAAGCACCTCCGCCTCGGTCGTGGCGAAGAACTCACCGGCGGTCGCGATAAGTCGTCCATTCTCGCCGACACGGTCGAGGCCGTCATTGGCGCCGCCTACCTTGATGCCGGGGGAGAGGCAGCGACGGCTCTCGTTCTGCGTCTCATCGGTCCGCTGCTCATGGACCCTGAGCGATTCGGCGCCTCCATGGATCCGAAGACCAGCCTGCAGGAAATGGCCGCCCGACTCGGCCGTGGCCTTCCGCAGTATGCGGTCACCGACAGCGGGCCAGATCACTCCAAGCGGTTCCACGCGACTGTGTCGCTCGGCGACACCGCTATCGCAGAGGGTGACGGTACGAGCAAGAAGCAGGCGGAAATGTCCGCGGCGCTCGACGCGTGGACCGCGCTCTCCGTGCGTGTCTAGCTGCTCGTGCACGCCCCGATGCTCGTGCGCACGTAGCCGTGCCTGAACTCCCCGAGGTTGAGGTCGTCCGCGCGGGCCTCGAACCGGCCGTCACCGGCGCGAGAATCAGATCGGTCAGCGTTCTCGAGGAGCGTTCACTGCGCCGACATATCGGCCCGAGTGAGGACTTCATCGAGCGATTGGCCGGTCGCACCATCCTCGCGGCGGTCCGCCGTGGCAAGTTTCTCTGGTTGCCGCTGTCGCTCGTCTCCCTTCCCAAAACGCAGGACATTCACCACCACGAGGGCGCTACTGGCGTTTTCGAAGTGAATAGTGGTGAATGTCCTGCGTTTTCGGAGGCACCGGAGGCACCGGAGGCGCTCGTGGTTCACCTCGGCATGAGCGGTCAGGTTCTGCTCCGTGACCCGCAGCAGCCGGATGACGCGCTGCTGCGCATCCGTCTGCACCTAGTCTCTGCGGCTCACGGTGAGTTTCGCGTCGATTTCGTCGACCAGCGCATCTTTGGATCCATGGCCGTCGACGACCTCGTCCCGACCGCCGACGGCCGCGCGGCCGGTAGGGGGCACGACGCACCAATGATTCCGAGCCAGGTGGCGCACATTGCGCGCGACCCGCTTGATGCGGCCTTCGATGATGCCCGGTTCTTCAGAGCGTTAGCCAGGCGGAAGACCGGCATCAAGCGCGCGCTGCTCGACCAGAACCTGATCAGTGGCATCGGCAACATCTATGCCGACGAGGCGCTCTGGGCGGCCCGCATGCACTACGACCAGCCGACAAACACTCTCAGCCGCGGGAAAGCGAAGACCCTGCTGGCGGAGATCCGGCTGGTGCTCGCCCGGGCGCTGGCCGAGGGTGGAACAAGCTTCGACGCCCAGTATGTGAACGTGAATGGCGCTTCCGGTTACTTCTCGCACTCGCTCAACGCCTACGGCCAGCAGGGCAGAGAGTGCCCGCGTTGCGGCAGGCCGATCGTGCGCGAATCATTCATGAACCGCGGCTCGCACCTGTGCCCGTTCTGCCAGAAGATCCGCGCCGCGTAGCTCGATAACGGCCCTTCACCGCGGCAGGATGATCGCGCACCTGGGGCATCACGGCTCCGAAGGAAGGGCCGCAGGGAAAGTGCGCACGGAGGCGCTGGACCGCTGAGTTCGAGTGCCGAGGAGTGTCTCAGCTGACAGGCACGGACACCGCGAAGATCGCACCGCCGCCGGGAGCGTTGCCTGCCGCGATACTGCCGCCGAGGCGGGAGACGAGCCGCGCGGCGATCGAGAGTCCGAGACCGGTACCCACGGGACGGATGTCGCGGTAGCGAGCCCGCAATGCGCCGCGCTCGAACGCCACGGCCAGGTCGTCGGGGGAGAGGCCGGGCCCGCCATCCCGCACCTCGATCACCACGCTCGTGCCAAATTTTCGTGCGGCGATGGACACGGTCGACCCAGCGGGAGTCACCCGCAGCGCGTTCTCCACCAGACCATCAATAAGCTGGCGTACGCGTTGGGCGTCGCTGGCCACGGCGAGGCCGGCCGCAGGGGGAAGTGCCTTCAGCGCCACATCGAGGGTTCTGGCTCGACCGCGCCAGGCGTCAACGGCCTGGTCGAGCAGCCGCCCGATCTCCACGTGCTGACGCTCGATGGCAAAATCATCCGCCTCGAGTCGGGCGAGTTCGAGCAGGTCGGCGACGAAGCGGTCGAGTCGCTCGGTCTCGGCAACGAGGGTTGCGCCGACCCCGGCGATGTCCCGCTCGTGGATGAGCCCGTCGACCATCGCCTCGCCATAGCCGCGCACGGCCGTGAGCGGGGTGCGCAGCTCATGCGAGATCGAGAGCAGAAACTCGCGCTGTCGGCCCTCGCTCGTGCTGAGCGCGCGATCGAGGGCGGCAAGGGCATTCGCGACGGCGGCGACCTCGGCGGGCTTGTGCGCCTCTACCCTGAGGCCGCGCTCTCCCGCCGCCATCCGTTTCGCGGTCTCTGCAATCGCGACGAGCGGTCTGGTGAGCCAGCGCGCGAGAAGTGTGCCGGCGATGATCGCTACAACCACTCCGATCGCCAGCGCCAGCAGCACACGGCGGGCGGATTCCGCCGTCGTGGTCTCGAGGGTTCCCAGCGAGCGCACGAGCACGATCGCGGTGCCGGTGCCGGTCGGACGCCCTTCGACGATCACGGTCTTTCCACGACGCCCTTCGACCTTCGAGACGGGATATCCGGCGAGCAGGGTCTCGACGTCGGCGGCCGAAACCAGAGCGGCGGCGGGGCCGGAGATTCGTCCGTCGGCGGCCACGACCGCGACGCGGGTGTCGCCGGGTGCAAGTCTCACGCGTTCCCGAAGCGATGCGAGGTTCGTCGCGCCGGGGAGCCGACTCAGCAGCTGGGCGTGCGCGGCGAGCTCGGCACGCCCAGCGGTGACCGTCGACTGTTTCACGAGTTGCACCGACACGACACCCGTGATGAGCACCGCGAGCACGGCGACGCTCACCGTAACGAGCGTGATCCGGCCGTGAAGCGAACGGAACCACGCGTTCATTCCGCCACCGAGTATCCGACCCCGCGCGAGGTGCGAATGGGGCTGTCGGCCCCGAGTTTCGCCCGCAACTGGGCCACATGCACGTCTACCGTGCGGCCGAGTCCATAATCGGCCTGCCCCCACACGCTCGAGAGTAGCTGCTCCCGGGTGAAGACCTGCCCCGGCGAGCTCATGAGCTTGGCGAGCAGGTCGAATTCGGTGCTCGTGAGCTCGATTGCACGACCGGATGCTTCCACCCTCCGCCGCGCGGCATCCAGGGTCACCGTGCCGACGGCCACCGGGGCGGCGAGCGGGGTGCCCGCGTGCCGCCGCAGGACGGTCTTGACTCGCGCGACGAGCTCGCGCGGCGAGAACGGCTTGGTCAGGTAGTCGTCGGCACCGAGCTCGAGGCCGAGAATGCGGTCGACCTCGTCGTCGCGGGCGGTGACAAAGATCACCGGGGTCCAGTCATCCGCGGCTCGCATTCGCCGACAGATCTCGATGCCATCGAGACTCGGCAGCCCCACGTCGAGCACGACAGCCACGGGATGCAGTCGCCGGATGCTCGTGAGCCCGGTCAGCCCGTCGCTCTCGACATGCACGCCGAACCCGGCTTCGCTGAGGTAGAGGCGTTGCAGGTCGGCAATAGCGCGCTCGTCCTCGACGATCACGACGAGTCCCCGCACCTCTCCCATGGCTCCATTCTCGCGGCTCGGGGCCTCTACGCGCCCACATCCGGCGCTGCCTTACATTGCCCGAACATTCACCGAACCGACGCCAGACCTGCCCGGTGCAGCCTGACTGTTGGTCGTCATGCTGGCGGCCGCACAAGGAGGAACCACCCATGACCATGAACCCCCGCCGACTCACGGCCATCGCCCTG
>JAYTEZ010000266.1:0-2080 GCA_043734805.1 Microbacteriaceae bacterium | reverse complement strand
GCGGAGGATAAATTGACTTCAACGACGAACGTCACTTTGGCTGACCTGGATCTCTTCGAGCACGGAGACCCGTGGCGTGTCTTCGACGAACTGCGGGTGACCTCCCCGGTGCACTGGGACGAGGAAGAAGCCCCCAACCACGGCTTCTGGTCGCTGACCAGGTACCACGACATCGTTGGCGTGCTGCGCGACACCGAAACGTTCTCGAGCGAGCGCGGGGGTGTCAACCTCGAGGAGCTGGACGAGGAACAGATCGAAGCCCGCAAATCCATGCTCGAGACTGACGGCATCCGGCATCGCTCGCTTCGCCGACTCATGCAGGGCGAGTTCACTCCCAAGGCCGTCGCCGGGTACGAGACATTTCTCCGCGGACTCACGGCGACGACCCTCGACGCGGCGTTTGCCCAAGAGGAATTCGACTTCGTTGCCGAGGTCGCGGCCGATTTTCCGATCCGGGTGCTCGCGCGAATGCTCGACGTGCCGGATGCCGACATCTACAAACTCATCGACTGGGGCAACCGGATGGTCGGCAACACCGATCCGGAACATACGGATGTGCTCGCCGACTCCGTGGAGAGCGAGACGTACCGGCTGCTCCCGTTCCGCTCCCCCGCCGCCCAGGAAGTCTTTGACTACGGTAACGACCTCGCCCGGCAGCGACGCGGACTCGATGGTGTCGACCTCGTGTCGCGACTGGTCAGCCAGACACCGATCGACGGCATCCCGCTGTCCGAACGGGACTTCAACAGCTACTTTCTGTTGCTCGTCGTTGCGGGCAATGAGACCACCCGTCACACCATCACCCACTCGATGAACTACCTCATGCAGAACCCCGACCAGCTCGCCCTGCTACAGGAGCGGCCAGATCTCATCCCGTGGGCGGTCGAGGAGTTCCTGCGCCTCGCAAGCCCGGTGTACCACTTCCGGCGAACGGCAATGAAGAACACGGAGATCAACGGGCAGAAGATCACCGAGGGCGACAAGGTGGTGACCTGGTTCGCCGCCGGCAATCGCGACCCTGAAGTGTTCGATGACCCGTACCGCATGGATGTGACGCGCAACCCCAACGAGCACATGGCGTTCGGTCGCGGCGGCCCGCACATGTGCCTCGGCAACGCGCTTGCCCGGCTCGAAATCAAGATCATGTACCAGGAACTGCTCCCCCGCATCACCGGCATGCAGCGACTCGGGGAGACCTCGAAACTACGCAGCAATTTCGTGAACGGCATCAAGCGGTTCCCGGTGCGGGTCGAACGGGCGAGCCAATTGTGAGCACGCCCGATCTCAATGCACCGCATCTTCATGCACCGCATCTTCATGCGGAGCCGCATCCGGTGTGGGGCGACGAGTCCGAGATCGTTCAGCTCGCCGTCGACTGGTCGGCGCGCCGGGTCGTTCGTCATACCGATCCACTGTCGACAGCACGACCGGCCTCCGAACTTGCCGCCGACGCCGGACCGACGATCACCGCATCCGGAATTGGCGGAGCGGCAGCCCTCCGCGTCTTCGACCGCGTGCTCGAACCGGCCACCCGGTCACAGGATGACCCGCTGAACCTGGCCTACATTGCATCGGCCCCGACGCGCGCTGCCATCGCGTTCGACCTCGTGACGAGCGCCGCCAACATTTTCGGCGGGCTCTGGGAGGCCGGTGCGGGGGCGATCTACGCCGAGAACGAGGCGCTCGCCTGGATCGTCGGTCTGCTCGGCTGGCCGGACACCGCCGGCGGCTGTTTCGTCTCCGGCGGCACATCGGGCAACCTTTCGGCCCTCATGACCGCGCGCGAGACGGCCAAAACTCGGCGCGGGGCACGGCCGGCGGGTGGATGGCAGCTCGCCTGCTCTCAGAACGCGCATTCCTCCATCCACTCGGCCGCGAAGGCGCTCGATGTCGATGTGGTCGATGTGCCGACGGATGCCCGCGGCCACCTTACCGGTGCCGCGCTTCGCATCGTTCTCGAGCGGTCGCCGGATGTTTTCGCCGTCGTGGCATCCGCAGGAACCACCAATGAGGGCCTCGTCGACGACCTCGCGGATGTCGCGCGCGTCTGCAAAGACTTCGGTGTCTGGCTGCATGTTGA
>JAYTEZ010000265.1:0-2461 GCA_043734805.1 Microbacteriaceae bacterium | reverse complement strand
CCGAAGGCCCGCGCGGAGGAGCTGGCACGGGTCATCCGCCGCAGCCGTCACGCGAGCAAAGCTATCGTGATAGAGGACGACCACTCGGGCGAGATCGCGGTGGCACGCGACGTGAGTCTCGGGGAGTGGCTGCCGGAACAGGTGTTGCACATCCGCAGCTTCTCGAAGTCGCACGGCCCCGACCTCAGGATTGCGGCCATCGGAGGGCCGACCGAACTCATCGAGCAGCTGGTCGCCCGGCGCATCCTCGGACCGGGCTGGACCTCGAGGATGCTGCAGACCATGCTGCACGACCTGCTCACCAACTCGACATCGGTCTCGGAGGTAAACGACGCGCGGCGGGTCTACCGGGCGCGTCAGCGCACGTTGTCGGAGGCACTCGCCTCCCACGGCGTGACGCTCGCCGCGTCCGACGGCATCAATACCTGGCTACCGGTCGCCGACGAGCGCGCCGCCATCGTGCAGCTGGCGGCAGCGGGCATCCGCGTCGCGGCTGGCACGCCGTTCCAGGCCAGCCTGGATGGAAGCTTCGTGCGGGTGACGGCCGGCCTCGTTCGCAATGATTTCGATTCGGTGGCGGCGCAGCTGGCGGTGGCGGCACGCGCGTAGCTCGCTCGCGCGGTAGCCGAGGTCTCGGTGCGGGTACCCCGCTGGCCACCGCACGCCCTGCTCGCGACGTGCACACCGAAAACGCAGGAGATTCACCAGCAACTGGTCGAAACAGCGCGAAAACGGGTCATCCGTGGTGAATGTCCTGCGTTTTCGGGAGGGGACGGTAACCGCAGCATCCGGATGCCTGGCCGCTGGACAGTTCCGTCGGGCGGTTCCGGCGTCGCAGCTCTCGCGACGTTATGGCTCTCGGTCGCATACCGCACCCGGAGTGATGGTGCGGCGTCATGGTCGCGTGTTCGCGGCCGGGGCGACCAGCTCGGTTCTGACACCCGAACTCGTTCAGGATGTCTGAGGGGTGCGCGCGAGCGTGTTGAGCCACCCGCAGACCGGCCACCCACAGACCGGCCGCCCGATGGTCGCGTTCAGCCCGCTCGACTGAACGGCCGAAGCCACGACCAGACGGATCGCGGCAGCAGCGTCGCACGCAGTCGCCGCCGGCGATCGGCGGCGGAGTGAAGTTCGTCCAGGATCTGCTCCGTATCGGACGCGGCTCCGTCATACGTTCCGGTTTTCGCCCCGTCAGCGTAGCTTTCCCGCTCGACCGCGGCGAGCAGGCGATCGATCGCACCACCATCTGTGCGGCGGCCGTCGGTGCGGCGGCCGCCGGTGCGGCCACCATCGGTGCCGCCGCCATCGGCGCCTGGTGCGTGGTCGCTGCTGTGCGGGTGTCTGTCGATCAGGGCCGCGGCCTCCCGCGGTGTTGCGGTGTCCGGCACCGCGTTGCCGAGGTCTTCGGCGGTCTGCAGAACCTCGCGCCACGCGACGATTGCCGGGGCCCCGCCACCACGAAGGTTCCTCAGTCGCGCATTCCGCTGCGCGGCGCGCACCAGTGCGGGGATCAGCACGACCAGCGCTGCGAGCGCCAGTGCCCCAGCGAGGAGCAGCCAGACCCCGGACGCGCTCCCGATGGTCGTTGCTCCGGTGCCGCCGAAGGCCGTGTTCGGGTCCTGGGCAACGGGGGCCGAGGAGCCGGAGGGCGTCGGTGTCGCCGAGGGTGTCGGAGCTGCGACGTCCGTGTTCACAGGGGTCGGAACATCCGCAGAGGTCATGTCTGCATAGGCAGGAACTTCTCCGAGGCTGACCGTCGGTTCGAAACGCGCCCAGCCGACGCCCTCGAAGTACAGTTCCGGCCAGCTGTGAAGGTTCCGAGACGACACCGAGTATGCGGTGCGGCCGTCGACTTCGTTGGGAAGCCGGGTACCGGGCAGGAAGCCGACGGCAATTCGGGAGGGGATTCCGAGGGTGCGTGCCATGACGGCCATCGCCGAAGCGAAATGGATGCAGTATCCGGCTTTCGCCTCGAGGAACGCCGCGATGACCTTCATCCCCGTGCCGTCGTAGCCCTGATTCACCGGCGCAGTCTCCGAGTATCGAAAGTCGCCTGCGCGAAAGAAGTTCTGCAGCAGAAGCGCCTTCTCGTAGTTGCTCGATGCGCCACCGGCGACACTCCGTGCGGTCGCCGCGATGATCCTCGGCATGGTGCCGGGCACCTCGAGGAAGCGTCCAAAATTGGGTGGCAGCGTGGTGCTGGCGGACTCGAGCTGCGCCGGTGTCGGCTCGATCGCGCGGCTGGTCGCGCGGTAGGTCTGATCCCGTGCGGTGCGGGCCTGACTCTTCACCGCCAGCCCATCGGCATCCCAATACCAGTTGCCCTCCAGCCCCCCGACGCTCGCCGTCGGGTACGGGAGCGGAAGCCACGGGCTCGTGAGGTCGTGCACGTTGATGTAACTGACCTCCTCGGTCGTGGCCACAGCGCTCGACAGACCGGGCGGATCGCCGATGGCACTCG
>JAYTEZ010000264.1:0-3247 GCA_043734805.1 Microbacteriaceae bacterium | reverse complement strand
GAACGCGCTCACCGAGGTCGTGATCGGGCCCGGAATCAGCGAGATGAGGGAACGTGCGGCGCTGTATCGGGGAATCCTGAACGCGCACCTCACGCCCGGTGTGGGGTTCTCCGTCTCGGCGGTCTTCCCATCGCTTCGCTATGACAACGGCGTACACGGCGTGAACCTGGACACGTAGCGGTTCGGCAGCCATGCGCGCCGTCGAGTTCGCTACGCTTCGAGCTCATCCACCCCGGGGGTCCAGCTGAGGTCGGGCACGCCCCAGCCATTTTTTCGAGTCGCCTTCGCGGCCGCCTTCGCCGGGAAGTGGGCAAGGCGGTCGGCGTAGAGCACGCCGTCGAGGTGATCGAACTCGTGCTGGAAGATGCGCGCGAGCCAGCCTTCGGCGGCGATTTCGAAGGGATTCTGGTCGAGGTCGACCGCGCGGAGGATCGCGAGTTCCGCCCGGCGCAGTGGGAAGCGTTCGCCCGGGATCGAGAGGCAGCCCTCTGACTCGCTCTCCTCATCCGCCGGTCCTGTTGGGGTCGGACTGACCCACAGCTCAGGATTGATGGCGACGCCCCGCCAGAGTGTGTCGTCGTCATCGGACCAGTTGAAGACGAAAAGCCGAAGCGGCATGCCCACCTGCGGTGCCGCGAGGCCGACGCCGGGCGCTGCGGCCATCGTTTCGAACATATCCGCCACCAGGGTGCCGAGTTCGGAGTCGAATTCGGTCACATTGGTGGCGCGCGAATGGAGTACGGGATTGCCCGTAATAAGAATGGGGAGGACGGCCATTCGCCAAGAATATCGGAGCCTCAGCGGGTAAGGTCGTGGCGTGCCGCCCGTGATCAGTGACCTTGCGAATTCGATCACTCTCACCCCCAACGCGTGGCTTGGAATTCCCATCGCCCTGGTCGGAGCGGTTTTTCTGGCGATCGGCGCGCAACTGCAGCATCGCGGGGTTGTGAAGGTCGGCCACAGCACCGAGCGCTCGGCACCGGGCGGGCTCAGCGTGCCGCAACTGCTGTTGCTGCTGCGTCGACCGTCCTGGGTCACCGGCACGCTCATGCTCGGATTGGCCGTCGTCTTTCAGCTGACAAGCCTGTACTTCGCGCCGCTGATCGTCGTCCAGCCGCTCGGGGCGATCGCCTTGATCATTACGGCCATCGTTAACGCGCGGGTTTCCCGGGTGAAGCTCGGCAGCGCAGGAATTCGGTCGATCGTGCTCTGTGTCGTCGGCGTCGGTCTGTTCGTGACGATCGCGACTTTCACGGCACGGTCGAAGAAGATCACTCAGGCCGAACTGATCATCATCCTGGTGTTGCTCGTCGTCATCACGGTCGCGTTTGCGGTCTTCTTTGCGTATCTTCGCAAGCGCTTCAAGGCGATCATTTATATCGTTGGCGCCGGTGTGCTGTACGGCTTTGTTGCAACCCTCGCCAAGGTCGTGATCGACCGGATCAAAACACTGTTCATCGGCGGTTCAGACACCGGAGGGTTCGAGTGGCTGACGCTGCTGTGTGTGGTTGCGCTTCTCGCCGCCGCCGCTCTCGGAGGCTACTTTGTGCAGACCGCATACTCCTCGGGGCCGCCGGATCTCGTCATTGCCGGGCTTACCGTGATCGACCCGCTGGTCGCCGTGACCATCGGAATTGTCGTGCTGCAGGAGGCGGCGGACGCGCCATTTTACGCGATCATCGCCTTCATCGTCTCCGGCGCGCTGGCGGTCTCCGGCGTGTTCCAACTCTCGAAGCACCATCCGCAGAGCCAGCACTAAGCTGGTGTCGCTGGTTTCTATTGCAAGGGATGCTTACGACTTTGTCCGATTCCCCGCATGACTCGTCCTCGCCTGCGAAGGCTCCCCTTCGCATATTGATCGGGGCAGACACTTTCCCACCAAACGTGAACGGTGCGGCAAATTTCGCGTCCCGACTTGCCGCCGGTCTCGTCGCGCGCGGTCATGATGTCCACGTCGAGGCGCCAGCGTTCGACAGTACGCATGGCACATTCGTCGAGGAGCACGACGGGGCAAAGTTCACCGTGCATCGCGTATATTCCTGGCGCTGGTACCCTCACGACTGGCTGCGATTCGTGCTCCCGTGGCGCAGCCAGGCGCACGCGGCCCGCATTCTCGATGAGGTGAGACCGGATGTCGTGCACATCCAGTCGCACATTGTCGTCGGTCGCGGGCTGGCCCGCCAGGCCGTCAAGCGTGGCATCCGGGTCATCGGTACCAACCATTTCATGCCCGAGAACATGATCGACCACACGCGCCTTCCGCAATTCCTGCGCAAGAAAGCCATCAGCGCCGCCTGGAAGGATGCGGCGGCGACCTTTGCCCTCTGCGACGCGGTGACATCGCCGAGCCGCAAAGCCGCGGACTTTCTCGAGGCCGAAACCAACCTCCCGCACGTGCACGCGATCTCCTGCGGAATCGACGCGGCCCTCTACACCGGGTGTTTTGAGCAGCGCACCGAAAACCGCGTGGTCTTTGTCGGGCGTGTCTCGGGGGAGAAGCACATCGACGTTCTGCTCCGGGCGATGGCGGCTATCGACCCCGCCCTACACGCGAAGCTCGAGATCGTGGGCGGCGGTGACCAGATGAACCAGCTCAAGCAGATGGCGAAAGAACTGGGCATTGCGGGTCGGGTCACCTTCACCGGGTACGTCTCCGATGCGGAGCTGCGCGCGGCCCTCACCCGCGCGACAGTGTTCGCGATGCCTTCCATCGCCGAGCTTCAAAGCATCGCCACCATGGAGGCAATGGCATCCGCCCTGCCCATCGTGGCCGCAAACGCCATGGCGCTGCCGCACCTCGTTCACAACGGAGAGAACGGCTACCTCTTTGAGCCCGGCAATGCGGATGATCTCGCGGCCAAACTCACCCAGGTGCTCTCGCTCGCGGAGGCGGAACTCACGAAGATGAAAGAGGCGAGCCTTCGCTACATCGCCGCCCACGACATCCAGCGCACGCTGACCATTTTCGAGAGGCTGTATCGCGGCAAGCCGGTGACCGACCCGGTGACCGACGCGTCGCTCGACGAGCAGGTTTCCTAGCTCTCGTCCGGCGCTGCGCAAGGTCCGAAGCGTGAGCGGTGCGGGGGAGGCTGTATCGTGGTCACTCGGTGGCCGAATGGTCACCGGAACGTCGCTCGACGGCCAGGTTTCCTGAGCCGCCCGAGCTCGCGGGGTGGTAGCTCAGCTGGTTAGAGCAGCGGACTCATAATCCGTCGGTCACGGGTTCAAGTCCCGTCCGCCCCACCAA
>JAYTEZ010000263.1:0-3240 GCA_043734805.1 Microbacteriaceae bacterium | reverse complement strand
GGTGACAACCGCACCGAGACCGGCTCCGAGAATGAGAAACGTTGGATACTTTGGGGCCCGGCGAATGCTCACCTCGGCCTCGGACACCGTCCCTTCGGGTTCGGCGCTCGTCGGCGCAGGGCCGATGGGCGCAGGGCTGGTGGGCTCGGGGCCGACGGGCGCAGGGCCGACGGGCGCAGGGCTGATGGGCGCGGGGCCGGTCGGGCCACTGGTGGTCGGGCCGCTGGTCGGCCGCTCGTCGGTCATGTCTCTATTCTGCCTCGCCCGCGCGGTCCCATTCGATCGGGAGGTGCTGGCTCAGGTCCGCACGAGAACCGGATGCCGAGATGCGGCCATGCGCGAGCGCATCGGCCCAGTTGCCGCCGCCGGTCGCAATCGCAAGCCAGGTGAGGGCATCCGTCTCGACCACATTGGGCGGCGTGCCACGGGTGTGGCCGGGACCCGCGATGCACTGCACGGCCCCGAAGGGCGGAATGCGCACCTCCACGGAATTGCCGGGCGCTTCTTCGGCGAGCAGCTGGAGCAGATAGCGCACGGCGGTGGCCTCGATGTCGCGATCGGCAACCGTCGCGAGGGCGCGGCGCACGGCTTCGCCGCCGGCGGCATCCGTAATTTTGGGTGTGGGCATGCTTCTACGCTAGTCCGAGAGTCATTTCGCAGCACGCATTCTGATAACTCTCGCCCGCCGCTTAGGTACGCTTACCCAGTGAGAATCCTCGTCCTTGGTTCCGGTGCGCGCGAGCACGCCATCGTCACTGCTCTCCTGAGCGAGAAGGCCGGACACGAGATCATCGCGGCGCCCGGCAATGCCGGCATCGCCGCCGACGTCTCGGTCATCGCGCTCGACCCGGCCAATCCGTCCGTCGTCACCGAGTTCGCGCTCGAGAACGACATCGAGCTTGTCGTCATCGGCCCAGAATCGCCGCTCGTTGCCGGCGTAGCCGACCGATTGCGCGAGCGCGGAATAGCGGTGTTTGGTCCGGGTAAGGCCGCCGCCCAGCTCGAGGGCAGCAAAACCTTCGCCAAACGGGTCATGGATGAGGCCGGCGTGCCGACCGGGCGCGCGCTAAGGGTTGGCTCCCTCGAGGAGGCCGTCGCGGCGATTGACGAGTACGGCGCACCATATGTGGTCAAAGCGGACGGGTTGGCAGCAGGCAAGGGCGTGCTCGTAACGAGCGATCGCGACGCCGCACTGGATCACGCACGCTTCTGGCTTGGCCAGGGCAGCGTGCTGGTCGAGGAGTTTCTCGACGGGCAGGAAGTTTCGCTGTTCCTGCTGAGCGACGGGCACAATGTGCTGCCGCTGTCTCCCGCACAGGACTACAAGCGCCTCAGCGACAACGATGAGGGTCCCAACACGGGTGGAATGGGCGCATATTCACCGCTGCCCTGGCTTCCCGCCGACTTCGTCGACGAAGTCATCGAGACCATCGCACTTCCGACCGTGCGTCTACTCGCGAGCGAACAGACACCGTTCATCGGATTGCTGTACTGCGGACTCATTCTTTCCGACGACAATTCTGCTGAGGATTCTCGAAGCATCCGGGTCATCGAATTCAACGCTCGCTTCGGCGATCCCGAAACTCAGGTCGTGCTTCCCCGGCTGGTAACCCCCTTGAGCGGTTTGCTCTTTGCCGCCTCCACCGGCGGTCTCGGGTCGCTCGATCGCCCCGAGTTTTCGGATGAGGTGGCCGTCACGGTCGTGCTCGCGAGCGAGGGCTACCCGGAGACGCCGATCACCGGCCGGGTCATCACCGGCCTCGAAACCGCCCTCGCCATCCGCGGGGTCACCGTCGCCCACGCCGCAACGGCTCTGTCCGACGGAAAACTGGTCGCGACCGGCGGCCGCGTGCTGAGCGTCGTCGCGACCGGCGCCGACTTCGCCGAGGCCCGCTCCCGCGCGTACCTCGCTCTCGAGGCAATCGAGCTCGAGGGCGGCCACTACCGCACTGACATCGCCGCGAGGGTAGCGGAGTGACGCTGGAGCTTCCCGGCTGGAAGCACGCGTACTCCGGCAAGGTGCGTGACCTCTACATCGATGCCGACACGCCCGATGCCGACACGCCGGACCTCGATCACGCCGACCGTGTCCTTATCGTCGCGAGCGATCGGGTGAGCGCGTTCGATCAGGTGCTTTCGCCCGGAATTCCCGGCAAAGGCGAACTGCTCACGACGCTGAGCCTCTGGTGGTTCGACCAGCTCACGGGCATCCCGAACCATCTGATTGCGGATCACGAGCTGCACGGTGACACCGTCACTGGCCTGATCCCGGATGCCGTGGCTGGTCGAGCGATGCTGGCCAGGACGCTCGACATGTTTCCCATCGAGTGTGTCGTGCGCGGCTACCTCGCGGGCTCGGGCTGGCTCGAATATCAGCAATCGCAGAGCGTATGCGGCGTGCCGCTGCCCGCCGGATTGTCGAACGGCGACCGTCTGCCTCGGCCGATTTACACTCCTGCTTACAAGGCCCCGATGGGCGAGCACGACGAAAACATCTCTTTCGAGCGCACGGTCGAGCTCGTCGGCACAAAGGTCGCGGAGGCGCTGCGCACGCTCTCCCTCGACGTCTTCTCGCGGGCGTCGGTCATCACAGAGGCACGTGGCGTAATTCTTGCCGACACCAAGTTCGAGTTCGGCGCGAATCGGGAGAACGGCGTGATCACCCTCGCCGACGAGGTGCTCACCAGCGACAGCTCCCGATACTGGGATGCCGCGGCGTACGAATCCGGAAACCGTACCGACAGCTTCGACAAGCAGATCGTGCGCAACTGGCTGAGCCGGAACTGGGACCGCTCGACGGGTGAAAGTACCCCACCGGAGCTCCCGAAGGAGATCGTCGAGCAGACGGCCGCTCGCTACCGGGAACTGGTCGAACGGCTCACCGGCTCGTGATCATTCGCGAAATCGACTGGGACAATCCCGCCGCCACCGCCCTGCGAACCGCGCAGCGCTCAGAAATCGCCGAGCGCTACGGCACTCCCGATTCGGAACCGGGGCCGGCACCGACCGCCGACGACATCACGGTCGTCTTCGTCGCCTTCGATGATGACGGCACTCCGATCGGCTGCGGCGGCCTTCGCCAGCTCGACGAAACTGAGGCCGAAGTCAAGCGGATGTTCGTGACACCCGCCCACCGTGGCTCGGGCATCGCAAGCGATATCCTTGCTCGGCTCGAGGGCTTCGGCCGCGAGCGCGGATGGCGGCGCCTCGTTCTCGAGACCGGCGACCGTCAACCGGAAG
>JAYTEZ010000262.1:0-1814 GCA_043734805.1 Microbacteriaceae bacterium | reverse complement strand
GCCATCGCGAGCAGGCGTCGGATGCGGCCGGCGACGGCATCCTTCGTCATCGGCGGATCGGCATGGTGGCCGAGCTCGTCGAGGCTCGAATCGCGGAACCGCAGCCTCAAATTTCCCGCATAGCCGAGGTGGTCCGGCACGTGGCCCTCGAGGATCTCCAGGGCCCGCTCTACCCGTGCGCAGGCCGCGACTGCCGCCTGCGCGGAGCGGCGGAGGTTCGCGTCGTCGAAGTTGACCAGGCGGTTGGCGGTGGCCCGCACCTCCCTGCGCTGGCGAAGTTCTTCCCACTTGAGCACCGTCGAGTGGGCGCCCATGTGCACGAGCATCGCGCTGATCGCCTCGCCATCGCGGATGACGACACGGTGCACTCCGCGCACCTCGCGTGCCTTGGCTGTGATCTTCAATCGACCGGCTGCCCCCACGAGCGCCATCGCGGATTCGTTGCCCGGACAGGTAATTTCGATGGCCGCTGAGCGGCCGGGGTCGGTGAGCGAACCGTGAGCCAGGAATGCGCCGCGCCAGACGGCAGCCAGCTCTTCGCGGCTGCCGGTGGTGAGCTTGTTCGGGAGCCCGCGGATGGGCCTGCGCCGGGCATCCAGCAGCCCGGTCTGGCGGGCGAGAGTCTCTCCCCCGTCGAGCACGCGCACGAGATAGTGGCTCGTGCGTCGGAGTCCGGATGCCGAGATTACCGAAATCTCGCTCTTCACGCCGTAGAGCTCTGCGAGGTCCTTGCGCACGCGACGCGCCAGCTGCGCGGTGTCCAGCTCCGATTCGACGGCGATCCGCCCCGAGATCAGGTGCAGTCCACCGGAAAATCGGAGAATGGTCGCGAGCTCCGCTGCCCGCAGCGTCGTCTTGCTCACGTCGATTCGAGCGAGTTCATCCTTGACGTCGGCGGTGAGAGCCAATCCGTATTCCTTACTGTGCTGGTGTGCTTGCGAATGGTGGAGCGTAATCGGCAAAACTACAGCCGGCCGCGCCCCGGAGTCTTCACACTATTCACGGCCGAGGTCGCGATGTTTGACACTGACGGCAACACCGGGCTGGTCTCGCAAAATCCCGGCCAGCCTCTGGGCGACCGCAACCGAACGATGCTTTCCCCCGGTGCATCCAATGGCGATCGTAGCGTGTCTCTTGTTCTCGCGCTGATAGCCGGCGAGCACCGGCGCCAGGGCGAGCACGTAGCCGTCGACGAATTCGGTCGCGCCCTCCTGGGCCAGCACGTAATCGCTCACCTGTGGGTCGAGTCCGCTCAGGGGCCTCAGCTCCGCTACCCAGAACGGGTTCGGCAGGAAACGCATGTCGGCGACGAGGTCTGCGTCGGCTGGGAGACCGTACTTGTAACCGAAGCTCAGCACGGTGACCTGCAGACCGGGGGTGTCATCGGTTGAGAAGGTGTCGGAGATCGTCGTTGCGAGCTGGTGGATATTCAGATCCGAAGTGTCGATGATGATGTCGCTCGACTCGCGCATCACGAGCATCCGCTGCCGCTCGGCCGAGATGCCATCGAGAAGCGTGCCGTCGCCCTGCAGCGGATGCGGTCGCCTGACCTGCTCGAACCGGCGAACGAGCGCTGCGTCGGTGGCCTCGAGAAAGACCACCCGCACGTCAGTGCTCTCGCGCAACGACTCTACGATCTGCTCGAGGTCGGAGAAGAGCTTTCCGCCGCGCACATCGACGACCGCCGCGATTTTCGGCAGGTTGTTACCGGCGCGTCCCGCGAGCTCGACGAGCGGCCGCAACATCTGTGGAGGGAGGTTATCGACCACATACCAGCCGAGATCTTCGAGCGCATTGCCAACGGTCGATCTGCC
>JAYTEZ010000261.1:0-2379 GCA_043734805.1 Microbacteriaceae bacterium | reverse complement strand
TGGTCTTTCTCGAGCGCGGTGAGGTGGAGCGAGCGGAGGGCGACTTCGCCGAGGCATCTGCCGCGTTCGTGAGGAGCGACGAGCCAGTCGAACAGGCCAAGGCCCGCAACAATCAGGGCTACGCCGCGATGCTCACCGGAGACCTGATTGGCGCGCTTCGTCTCATGGATGAGTCGCGTCCCATACTGGCGACGCTGTCGCCGGTTGCTCTCGCAACCTGTGATGCGGATAGAGCCGAGGTGCTGCTCGCCGCCGGGATGTCGACCGAGGCGACAGATCTCCTCGACAGTGTTGCCCGAATCTACGGGTCACGACGTCTTCGCCAGGCGCAGGCTGAGGCCGAGCTATTGCTCGCAAAGGCACTGGTCTTCGCGGACGGGCGCCGGGCCGCAGCGGTGGCCCGGCGCGCTGCCCGTCGGTTCCGTGCGCGCGGGAGTGAGAGTTGGGCGCTCCGTGCCGACGCGTTCGCGATCACGGCGGCGGTGCTCGACGGGAAGACCCGAGGAGCGCTGAAGCTGAAGGAGGAGGCGGAAGTGACCGCCGAACTCCTTTCCGCGAGCCATTTCGACAATGACGCCCTCGCGCTGAGGCTTCAGGCAATAAGACTCGGCCTGCGCGCGGGGGAAGAAGGGGCCGCCCGAGGAGCGCTGAAGCGCATTCATTTGAGCGCCGGCACTCCGATTTCGACGCGGCTCCTCAGCCGCGAAGTGGGCATGGAGCTCGCTACCGCCGAGGGGCGACCGCGCCGCGCTCTTGCGCTCGCTCGCACCGGACTCGATGAGCTGGGTGAATGGCAATCCTCCTTCGGCAGCCTCGATCTGCAAAGCGCACTCGTCGTCCACGGTCGGGGACTCGTTCTGGAGGCGATTCGCCTCGCGGTGGCGGGCGGTCGCAGCGACTCGGTGTTCGAATGGTCGGAACGAACACGGAGTCTCACGAGCCGCATCGTGCCGTTGCGCCCGCCGGCCAACCCGGAAACTGCGGCGGACCTGGCGGAACTCCGGCAACTGCGCGCTCTTGATCCGCCACCGGAGTCGACGGATGGACGACGAGAGTCCGCGCTTCGGGAGTCCATTCGGCGTCGCACCTGGGAAGACGAGGGATCTGGCAGTGTGGCGGCACTTGCCTCACTGGGTGATGTGCAGGATGAACTCGCGGCGAGCGACGCCGTGCTGCTCTCCTACCTGTGGTCGGGGGATGCCCTCACCGCGCTCGTCGTGTCGCCGGAGAGTGCGACCGTGACGGACCTTGGACCGTGGGCCGCGATCCGTGCGATTCTCGATGGTCTTCTCGCCGACCTGGACATGGCCGCTGCAACCCTCTCACCGGCGCTGCAGCGCGTTGTGCAGGCATCCCTCCAGAACCGACTCGAACGACTCGGTGCCCTGCTTGTGGCACCGGTGATGTCGGGGATCGTTGCCAGCCGCATTGTTCTCACGCCGCCAGGGGTGTTGTCTGGCGTGCCCTGGTCCCGGCTTCCCCTCCTCGCGGGGCGGTCGATCACGATTCCCACCTCCGCGACGCGATGGCTCGAGCAGCATCGGGAACCGATGACCCTCCTGAGTGCCGGTTTCGCGGCGGGACCCGGGGTGGCACGAGCGGTGGACGAGGTGTTCGCGGCCGCATCGAGCTGGGAATCGTCGGACATCCTCGTCGGCGAAGAAGCGTCGAGCCAGCGGGTGGCGCGCCTGGCGGAGCGAGTCGATGTGCTGCACGTCTCCGCTCACGGTCGGCACTCGGCAGAAAATCCGCTCTTCTCGGGCCTGCAACTCGCCGACGGCCCGTGGTTTGGTTACGACATCGACCAACTGTCGGCAGTGCCGACCGCCGTGATCCTCTCGTCCTGTGAACTCGGGCGCTCTGCCGTTCGCTGGGGCCAGGAGGCGCTGGGGATGTCCCAGGCCTGGCTTCATGCGGGTACTCGCTGTGTCATCGCGTCACCCGCGAGTGTCAACGATTCTGTTGCCTGCGACGTGCTCTCCGCGGCGCACGCCCTCATGGCGACCGGTATGCCTCCCGTAGACGCACTGGTTGCGGCCAGTGGCTCCACGGATCGAGCCTCGACGTTCCAGTGTTACGGCGCCGGCTGGTAACAGTGCTGGCGCGAGGTGACTCACCGGGCACCTCGCCACCAGCTGGTAAGTCGCCGGTAGCCGGTCGTTCACCACCAGTCCAGTTCGCCGCCGTGTCGCCGTCCTAGCATCACTGGATCGTTGGCTTACGAAAGGCGGGTGGCAGATGAGCGTTGTCGCGGCGGATGCCGGCGCCAAGGCCGTGAAGTTCCCGAAGCGCACGGCCATGCGGGACGGCATCACGCGCGTTTTCCCGGGGGAGTTGGCGATGCTGGCCAGGCTTCGACGTGTGCCAGCGTGAAGCAGC
>JAYTEZ010000260.1:0-7821 GCA_043734805.1 Microbacteriaceae bacterium | reverse complement strand
AGGTTGACGCATGATCACCAAAGCGACTGCACACGCAGATCAGAACACTGCCAGTAGGCCAGACCCGGCGACGGGCAAACTAGGGCTCGTCTGTACTGGCCTCTCCAAGAGCTACGGCGGGGTGACGGTCTTGAACGACGTCTCTTTGTCGGTGTCGCCGGGAACCGTGGTTGGTCTTGTCGGTGAAAACGGTGCAGGTAAATCGACGACCTCGGCGATTATCGCCGGAATGATCCAGGCGGATGCTGGGGTCATGACCATCGATGGCCTGCCCTACGAGCCGCGAACGCCGGCAGATGCGCTCAAAGCTGGAGTGGCGCTGATTCATCAGGAAATTCGCATGATTCCTGAGCTTTCCGTCGCTGAAAACATATTCCTGGGGCGGTTGCCGCTTCGCCGGGGAAGAATCGACCGCCGTAGCATCAACGAGTCCTCGGCTCATATTCTCGGACTCCTCGGATCCGACGCGGATCCGCGACGCCAGGTTGCGGGTCTTTCCATCGCAGCTCAGCAAGAGATTGAGATCGCGCGAGCGCTCACGCGAAGCCCCCGTTACATCATCTTCGACGAGCCGTCGGCGTCGTTGGGCGAATCGGAGACGGCTCGGGTCTTCGACCAGATCCACCTGCTGCGCGAGCACGGCGTCGGAATCGTGTACATCTCTCATCGTCTGGATGAGATTGGTGAGCTTGCGGATTCGATTGTCTGCTTGCGTGATGGAGCGCTGGTTGCCTCGTGGGCGAATCGCGACGTCGCGAAGAGTGAGATCGTCCGGGCCATGGTTGGTCGTGAATTCGTGTTCGGCCACAGTGCGCCGCAAGACAAGCAGGCGGACGTCGCACTTGAGGTGAAGGAACTCGGCCGAACCGGTGTCTTCGAAGGCATCAGCTTCTCGGTTAACCGGGGCGAGATACTCGGAATTGCGGGCCTTGTCGGCGCTGGAAGAACGGAGGTGGTCAGGACAATCGCAGGGGCGGATCGCGCGACCACCGGCGAAGTTCTCGTCGATGGCGTTCCGGTTACCATTCATGGCCCTCGCTCTTCGATCGCTGCGGGAATCGCGATGGTCCCCGAGGATCGGAAAAGCCAGGGACTCAATCTGGATCGAACGGGGGCTGAGAACATCGCGCTACCGTGGGAACGGAAACTAACTGTGGGCGGAATCGTAACGAAGCGCCGGATCATCGATGTAGCGAATCTTCAGCGTGAGTTCCTCGATATTCGAGGGAGCGTCGATATTCCCGTCAGCTCGCTCTCGGGTGGCAATCAGCAGAAGGTCCTCCTCGGCAAGTGGTTAGTGAAGACACCGCGAGTTTTGATTTTGGACGAGCCGACCAGGGGCGTAGACGTCGGCGCCAAGATGACCATCTACAAGACAATAAGGTCGCTCGCTGAGCAAGGTGTGGCCATAATCGTGGTGTCGTCCGAGCTCGAAGAGGTTCTCGGACTCTCGCATCGCGTGTTGGTGATGGCGGGCGGGCGCCAGCGTGGGATTTTATCGCGGGAGGACGCTACTCCTGAGAATGTCATGGAGCTTGCCCTGGCGACTGAATCGTCCGTTCAGGATCCGTCTTCCACGAACGAGATCACAGCGCTTCGGTCGACCGTTACTGTAAACGAAGGAATCACCCACGATGTCTAAAATCGATAACAGTTCACTTAAGGCCGGAGCGTCCTCGGTGAACTCAGCGACGGCCGCTTCACGCTCGAGTGCTGAACTCCCCACCTTCAGGAGAACGCTTTCAGCGCTGATGAGTCGCGTTCCGGGTCCGCTGGTCGGACTGATTGTGATCTTCGTCGGCCTGTCGTTTATGTCTCCATACTTCTTGACCACTCACAATCTTCTGAACATTCTGAGCCAGATATCTGCCATCGGAGTGATGTCGGTCGGAGCACTTCTCGTGATCATCATCGGCGGAATCGACTTGTCCGTCGGTTCAGTTCTGGCGATCAGCGCGATGTCTTTGTCATGGCTGTACCGGTTTGGGCACCTTCCATTCGAGTTGGCCGTGTTGGTTGGGCTAATCGTCGGTGCCCTGATCGGACTGTTGAATGGAATTCTCACTACCTATGGGCGCCTGCAACCTTTCATCGCCACGCTAGCCACGATGTCGGCTGCGGCGGGACTGGCTGTATTTATCACGAATGGCAATCCGATCAATGGCTTTCCTGATTGGTTCTTGGCGATAACGACGAGCAGCTTTCTGGGAGTTCCGGTGCAAGGGCTAATCTTGATCGGAATCTTCGCGCTCACGGCATTCTGGTTACGGTTCCGGCCAAGCGGTCGCGCCCTGTATGCGATTGGCGGCAATGAAGAGGTAGCTCGCTTGGCTGGCCTGCCAGTGCGACGGGCAAAGATCGTTGTCTATGTGATCGCCAGCACCTTGGCTGCCGTTGCTGGGTTGTTAGTCACGTCCCGATTGGATTCAGCACAACCAACCGCGGGCACTTCCGACCTGCTTAACGTGCTTGCGGTAGTCGTCATCGGCGGTGCGAGCCTTTCAGGTGGGTCAGGAAGCATACTGGGAACCTTTGTCGGCCTCCTGATAATCGGCGTGCTCAACAACGGGATGTCGTTGCTACATGTTTCGCCGAATCTTCAGCCCGTTGTCATCGGGTTCGTCATCGTCGCGGCCGTGATGACGGACAGGCGAGCCAGCCGGAAACAGGCCTGAGGTACTGCTCTTTCGGCTAGCCAACGTTCACGCGACGCCAGGTTCGTTGAGCGAACGGGACTGCGCCCGGTCTGGATGTTCCTATTGATGCCAAGTATGCCTTCGAAGAGGCACAGCAGCGTGAGGCCGACACGAATCAGGGCTTTCATAGGGTCTCCAGGAACTTATCGAAGGTAATCTGCCCTGCCGGGTTGTTTGGGGTGAGGTTGTGTCCCGCGCGGAAAGCGGCAAAGGTTCGGCCTGGAAGGCGCAACGGCCAGACTCGGCGAGTTGACGCCCGCGCAGTCAACCACGCGGTTCCGAGTTCTTTCGCCAACCGGATTTGAGGACCGCCGATATCGGTCACACGACCAGCAGCATCCCCGGTCGCCAGTTCGACCAGCCGGTCGCTTACCTCACTAACGTCGATGGGTTGGATGGAGAACGACGGTGCGAAGAGCATCGGTAACAGGCGTTGCGCCTCGAAGACACCGGCGACCAGTGTGTGAAATTGTGTTGCCCGGAGGATCGTGAATGGCAGGCCGCTGTTCCCAACAAGTTTCTCCACCGCCAGCTTCGACCGGTAGTAGGAGAACGGGATCCGATCGACACCGACGATCGAGATGTAAACGAGATGCGGGTTACCTGCGACCCGTGCGGCTGAGATCAGATTCCTGGCCGCGCGGACATCGCCTCGGCCGGTCGCGCAGTGAACAATGACATCCACGTCGGCGAGTGCGTCGCTGATACCGTCCCCCGTCAGTAGGTTCCCGGTGACAACGCCTGATCTCACGGATCGGCTCAACACGATCACTTCGTGATGGCGGTCGCGGAGTTCTTGGACGACAACGCGACCGAGAGTCCCGGTGCCGCCGGTAACAAGTATTTTCATCAATCGAGCTCCATTAACCGTGCGTGACGACGAACATGCGTGCGGCCTCGAGGGCGGCTCGCCAACAGGCCGGGTCGCCATCCTGCGGCTGAGGCAGGCTCACCCACTCCCGCATCGTCCGCTTGCCCATCGTGACCGGGGCGGCGTCGCCGTCCTCGAGGAGTTGTTGCACCTCCCGCTCAGGAAGCTTGACCACCAGCCGACCGGTGCTGCTCACGAAGGCGAAGAACTTGCCACCAGCCTTGAGGCCCTGACCGTTGAACATGCGGCCCGCGCTCACTCCCAGCTCGGCCGGGAAGACGCCGACGAGGGCACGCAGCAGGTCATTGCCGGCGTCGCGCGCATCAAGTGAATTGGTCACGCGATGCCTCGCCGGGGGAGAGGGATCCACTGATCCACGGGAAGAGATCCGCCTTCCGCGACCAACGCAAGGCGAGGGAGGAAGTGCGCCCACCCGTCCGCGTGTCCCGCCACGCGGACCTCGGGAAGTTCCGAGTGCAGCAGGTCGACGCAGGTGCCTTGCTCTGTCGGACTGAGGGTGAAGCTCACTCGGGAGGTTCCGCTGGGGAACTCGTCGCTGCCAGCCACTCCCCACGACACTACGACCCGGTGTGGCCGGACAACCTCGAGGTATTGTCCGCGGATCGGCGACCCGGCGATGTCGACCTGAAACGCACCGCCGACGCGCGGCTCGAGCGTTGCATGCTCGCCCATCCAGGCGGTCACGCCGGCCGCGGTCACCAAATAATCGAAGACCTCCTCGGGGGTCGCGTGGATCTCGATCGAGGTGCTGTAGTCAACCATCGATACCGCTCATACGAGACTCGACTGCGTCGCGGAGCGCCAACAGCTTTACTGGCCAGAAATCATTGAGGTACGAGCGCACGGCCGAGAACCCGTCACTGTTTACCGCGAACAGGTGCCGCGCGCCTTCCCGCGTCTCCGTCACGAGTCCCGCGGTTCGCAACACTCGCAGGTGGTGCGAGGTCGCCTGTTGGGAGAGCCCCACATCCTTCGCTACTTCGCCCACCGGTCGCGGTGTAGTGCGGATCACGCCAAGGATGGCACGACGGTTTCCATCGGCCAGCGCCCTCAACGCCTGATCGATCGCGCCATCGGCCTCTGCCACCATTTCAACCTCCCCATCCATGCAGGTATACAGTCATACCACAAACAACTGTTTGTACACATAGTGAGTTGTCATTAGCGTTGGCAGGATCAATCGAAAGGACTGACGAATCATGAGCGACACCGATACCGGGGCACTCGCCCGCACCTACATCGAAGCCGTCGGGGCCCGCGACCTCGCACCCCTCGACATGCTGTTCGACGAGCGGATGGTTGCCACCTTCTCCGGCACCCGACTGGGCAAGTCTGAGTGGATCGAGGCGATCCGCCGCCTGCTGCCGGTCCTGATCCGCAACGACATCCGCGAGATCTTCGTCGCGGGTCAGCGCGCCGGTGTCCTGTACGACTTTGTCACTGACACTCCCGCCGGAGCAGTAGTGTGCCTGGAACTAATCACGGTCGAGGACGGACGGATCACGGAAATTGAGCTCGTACTGGATCGCGTCGCGTTCGCACCCGTCCAGGCGACGTTGAAGGAGCAAGCATCCCGGCACTGAATCCGCCCTCATGAAGCCGGGTCGGGCATCTACTATTCGTTTTCGCGCTCGGCGTCGCGCGGCGCCCGTAAGCCGGAAGGGCAACACCCCACAACAGGAAGGGAACGCCCATGCGCTCCGTCATCGTCTCCAATATCGCCTCGGTCGACGGTGGCCTCGCCCCCGTTTGACGGACACGGGTTTATGCGGCTTTTTGAAGTTCCGCGTTCTGGTCTGTGTATTGCAACTCGAAGTCGACCGGTGTTATTTGACCGAGTGATGCGTGCCGGCGACGGCGGTTGCAACGGTCCTCGATCCACGCACCGACCTCGGTTTTGGCGTGCTTCTTGGTCGGCCAAACTCGGCGGTAATAGAACTCCGTCTTCAGTGTTGCGAAGAAACTTTCGGCCATGGCGTTGATTCCCCTATGGTGTCAAGTTGGCCGGTGTTGGGGGTTTGAGCTGATCAGCGGTCGGTTTGATGATGGTGAATATTTCGCGGGCGACGTAGCGTTTGAGACAACAGATGACGTCTCGTTTGCTTTTCGGTGCGAGTTTTGAGGTATTCCTGTGTGGCGGGGTCCCATCGGAGGCGGGTGAGGACGCTGCGGTAGAGAGCGGCGTTGGCTTGCCGGTTGCGGCCCCGGCGACGGACATCACGGCACCTCTACCGTCCGGAAACCTGACGCCCAGCGTGACACCTTGCTGCGTCCTTTGGGGGAGTGCCCATCGTGGTTCACGCGTCAGCGGAAGTCGCGCGACACCGTCCGCGTCGTCATTGGCAGCGCTTCGAAGCGGTCGGCGATCAGGTTGGTGACACCCTCGGGGGAGCGCTCCAGGATCCCGCGCACGATCAGTGCCGGGGAATCCCTCGCGATTCTCCGGTAGCGGTTCCACAGGCCGACACCGCAGATCACGTTCACGAGACCCGTCTCGTCTTCGAGGTTCATGAAGGTGATCCCGCTCGCGGTCGCCGGGCGCTGACGATGGGTGACGACGCCACCCACCTCGATTCGGCGGCCGGATTCCGCGGTCGCAAGGTCGGCTGAACTCAGAACTCCCCGCTCGCTCAGCGCAGGACGTAGGTGGCGGATCGGGTGATCGTTCGGCGAAATGCCCGTCGCCCAGAGGTCGGAGGCGAGCGTCTCGGCCTGGCTCGGCATCGAGAACAGCGGCGGCTGCACCGACACCATGCTTCCCGGCAGGTATTCGGCACGATCCCGGGCCGCGTCGCCCGCCACCCAAAGCGCTTCGCGAACCGTCTGTCCGAGCGATTCGAAGGCGCCGGCGGCAGCGAGGGCCTCCAGCTGGGCGGTCGTGAGTCCGACGCGGCGCACGAGATTCGACATGTCGGTGTAGTCACCGTCGCTCTCCCGGTGCGCGACGATCTTCTTCGCAAGCGCGTCGCCAATTCCCGTGACCTCGGCGAGCCCGAGACGCACGACGAGGTTGCCATCACGGCGGTGGTCGTCCGTGTCGAAGTGGGCACTGCGGTCAAAAGGCGCGACGGGCGGTTGCACGCGGTCGAGGCAGGACGCATTGCCCGTAGGTCGTTGAGTCGGAGCGGCGGCAGAACTCTCGAGGCCCGCCTCCCAGCCGGAGCGCAGGATGTCGGGGCGTCGCACCTCGACGCCGTGCCGCCGGGCATCCGCCACCAGAGAGAGCGGCGAATAGAAGCCCATCGGCTGGGCCCGCAGCAGGGCGGCGAGAAACGCCGCCGGGTAGTGCAGCCGCAGCCACGCGCTCGCGTAAACGAGCAGGCCGAAGCTGAGCGAGTGACTCTCGGCGAAACCGAAGTTGGCAAAGGCCTCGATTCGCGAATAGATGTCGTCGGCAGCGGCGCCGACGATCCCATTACTCGCCATGCCCGTGTAGAGCTTTGCCTTGAGCGAGGTGATCTTCTCCTGGCCGCGTTTGGAACCCATCGCGCGACGCAGCAGGTCCGCATCATCCGCGCTGCAGCCGCCCACTGCCATCGCCATCTGCATGAGCTGTTCCTGGAACAGCGGCACCCCCAGCGTGCGTTTGAGCACCGGCTCGAGCAGCGGGTGCGGGTAGGTGATCGGCTCCGTGCCCATCTTGCGCCGGATGTACGGATGCACCGCCCCGCCCTGGATCGGACCCGGCCGCACCATCGCTATCTCGACAACGAGGTGATAGAACTCGCGCGGCTGCAGGCGGGGGAGCATCCCCATCTGCGCACGGGACTCCACCTGGAACACCCCGATCGAATCGGCTCGGCAGAGCTGATCGTAGACGCCCTGCTCCTCCCTGGGCAGGGTCGCAAGCGTCCAGTCTTCGCCGAGGTGATCCCGCACGAGGTCGAACGTGTGCTGCAGGGCGTTGAGCATGCCGAGGCCGAGCAGGTCGAACTTGACGAGTCCCATCCAGGCGCAGTCCTCCTTGTCCCACTGCAGCACCGTGCGCCCGTCCATGCGCCCGTGTTCGATCGGGCAGACCTCACCAACCGGGCGATCGGTGAGCACCATACCGCCGGAGTGGATGCCCAGGTGTCTCGGGAACTTCAGCACTTGCTTTGCCAGGTCGAGCACGGCATCCGGGATGTCGTGGTCGACACTCGACAGCAGGGCGTCATGGTGCTCGATCTGCTTCGACCACGCATCCTGCTGGCCGGGACTCGCCCCGAGCGCCTTCGCCATGTCGCGCACCGC
>JAYTEZ010000259.1:0-4118 GCA_043734805.1 Microbacteriaceae bacterium | reverse complement strand
TCGTCGAGCTCAACCGAGGTCGCTCGGAGCTCGAAGGACCGTTGCACCCGGGAGACGATCGAAATCACCAGGATGCCGAGAATGAACAATGACGCGATGCGCAGGCCGTCCGGCCGCTCGATGACGTTCGCGACGGTGGTGTAGACAAAAACGACCGCCACGACGGCGAATCCAACGGTTCGTTTGCGTTGCTTCTTGTGAAAGGCAGACAGGGTGACGGCGACGGACGCGGAGGTGATGAGCACGAGCACGCCCGTTGCGTACGCCCCGCCCTGTGCGTCAACGTTCGCCTGGAAGATGACCGTGATGAGGAAGGCGATGGCGGTGAAAACGAGCACAAGGGGGCGCACGGCACGAGCCCAGTTGGGTGCCATGCCGTAGCGCGGCAGATAGCGCGGTACGAGGTTGAGCAGTCCTGCCATCGCCGATGCCCCCGCAAACCAGAGGATGCAGATGGTGCTCACGTCGTACACGGTTCCGAAGACCGGGCCGAGGTATTCGTGGGCGAGGTAGGCGAGCGCGCGCCCATTCGCCTGACCGCCAGGCTGGAACTCCCGCTGCGGAATGAGGAACGTTGTTACCAGGCTGGAGGTGATCAGGAAGGTGCTCATGATGATCGCAGCGGTCGTCAGCAATCGCTGAGCCCCCCTGATTCGGCCGGTTGGCTCGGCTTCGGTGTCGCCCGTCGCACCCGTGATCTGAGGAATTACGGCGACACCGGTTTCGAATCCAGAGAGCCCAAGCGCGAGTTTCGGGAACACGATGAGGGCGATTCCCACCATGATCAAAGGATTACCGTGCTGGGTGTTGAGCGCCGTCCACCAGTCGGTGACGACGATCGGATGTTCAACGACGTGCGCTATCGATGCCGTAATCACCACGACATTGAGCGCGAGATAGATGGCAACCAGTACCACGGCAATACCGATTGCTTCGCGGAATCCGCGCAGGAACACCGCCCCGAGCAGTGCAACGAGAATCAGGGTGAGGATCACCTCGTTGCCGCGGAACCAGGCGGGGGCGAACGGATTCTCGATCGCGTGAGCCGCGGCATCCGCGGCCGAGAGTGTGATGGTAATCATGAAGTCTGTCGCGGCAAACCCGAGCAGCACGAGCACGAAGAGTTTGCCCGCCCACCAAGGCAGAAGCCGCTCCAGCATCGCGATGGACCCCGACCCCTTGAAACTTTCTCGAGCGACGCGTCGATACACCGGCAGCGCGCCGAAGAGGGTCAGCAGCACGAGCACGATCGTCGCAATGGGGGAAAGGAGCCCGGCGGCCAGGGCTGCGATGGCCGGCTGGTAGCCGAGCGTCGAGAAATAGTCGACGCCGGTCAGGCACATGACCCGCCACCACGAATGCGTCTTCTCAACGTTGGCAGCATGCGGGCCCTGATGCGCGCCCGTCCGGTCGACCAGACCCTGCAGGAGCCAGCCGCGAAACCCTCCCAATGTCGTTGTCATCAGAATCCCTTTGGTTACGTCGTGATGGTGAGAAGTGAGTGCACAGTGCGGCCCGGTAACTTCGCCTGGCCGTTGAGCCCTGATATTTCTAGCACGACGCTGACCCCTGCGATTGACCAGCCAGCTCGCTCGATGAGTGAGCAACTCGCGGCGAGGGTTCCGCCGGTGGCGAGCACGTCGTCGAGGAGGAGCACGCGCGCGCCAGGTTCAAGTTCGTCCGGATGGACCTGCAGCGTCGAGCTGCCGTATTCGAGATCGTAATCCTCGGAGAGCACAGTGCGCGGAAGTTTGCCGGGTTTCCGGATCATCACGAGGCCGTGCCCGGTTGCGTAGGCGGCGCTCGCCGCCAGCACGAAGCCACGCGCCTCGACACCGGCTATGGCGTCGAACTGGCCGCCGAATGGTTCGACGAGAGCGTCGGTCAGGGCGTGCAGCGCAGGGCCATCGGCGAACACCGGGGTCAGGTCGCGGAAGGTGACTCCGGCCCGGGGAAAGTCGGGAATGACCCGACCCAAACGCTCGATCGCCTCTGTCGCTTCGACAAACCGCATCAGTTGTCCTCACCCAAGGGCCACCTAACCCTGCGCAGGCTACGAGTTGGCTTTGAGCTTGCCGCAAACGCGGTGAACGCTGCACCTCCTTGACTATAGTTATCTCGACATGCGGCAATCCGCCCCCAGCATGTCCGCACCGCGCATTAGAAAACAGCGCATCGGAAAACAGCGCATCTGACAGCAGCGTCGGGGAATCAATCTCCACGAGGGAGCAGCCATGGAACTTCTTATCGTCGTAGGCGTCATCGTCCTACTCATCGTCATCATCGGCATCTACCTGTGGTCCACCTATAACGGACTCGTGCTCGTCAACGTTCGCTGCGACGAGGCCTGGAGCGATATCACCGTTCAGCTCAAGCGTCGTGCCGACCTTCTGCCGAACCTCATCGAGACCGTCAAGGGCTACGCGGCCCATGAATCCGGGGTCTTTGAAGCGGTGACCAAGGCGCGCGCCGAGACGATTAGCGCGAGCGGCCCGGTCGACGCGGCCGTCGCCGAGAATCACATGCAGACCGCGCTGAAGAGTATCTTCGCCGTCGCCGAGGCGTATCCGCAGCTGCAGGCCAGCCAGAACTACCTGCAGCTTCAGGGCGAACTCGTCGACACGGAAGACAAGATCCAGGCCTCGCGCCGTTTCTACAACGGTGGCGTTCGCGAGCTCAACACGAAGATAAAGATCTTCCCGAACACCCTGTTCGTGCGCGGTCTCGGTTTCACCGAGCGCGAATTCTTCGAGGTGGCCGACTCGGCTGCCATCGCTGAGCCGCCCCGCGTTCAGTTCTAGCCGCACGACCCTATGTATCGTGCAATAGCGAAGAATAAGCGCAACACCGTCGTCATCATCCTCTTGTTCCTCGTGATCATCGGGGGGCTCGGCGCACTGGCCGGGTACGTGTACCAGAGCTGGACGATCTCGATCACTGTGCTCGTGATCGCGGTCGGTTATGCGACGATCCAGTATTTCGCCGCTTCGAGGCTCGCCGTCTCGATCTCCGGCGGGCAGGAGATCCAGAAGTCGGATAATCCCCGGCTCTACCGCATCGTCGAAAACCTGTCGATCACCGACGGCCTGCCGATGCCGAAGGTCTACATCATCAATGACCCGGCCCCGAACGCCTTCGCGACCGGTCGCGATCCGCAGCACGCCTTCGTCGCGGCGACCACGGGGCTTCTCGACATCATGGACGACTCCGAGCTCGAGGGTGTCATGGCTCACGAGATGGGCCACGTGCAGAACTACGACACCCGCGTGTCGATGATCGTGTTCGGCCTGGTCGTGGCGATCGGCTTCATCGCCGACCTGTTCCTGCGCTTTGCCCTCTTCGGCGGTCGCGGCAACGACCGCAACGGCGGTGGCGGTGGAAACCCCATCGTGATCGTCTTCGGCCTTGTCGCGATGATCGTGGCTCCGCTCGTAGCCGCCGGGGTGCAGGCCGCGATCTCGCGTCAGCGTGAATACCTGGCCGATGCCACGAGCGCGATGACGACCAGAAACCCGGATGCGCTGGCCAGCGCCCTCGAAAAGCTCGCCCAATACGGCCGCCCGATGCAGCGGCAGAACTCGAGCATGTCGCACCTGTGGATTTCGGATCCGACCAGGCCCGGCTTCATGGCCAAGCTCTTCAGCACCCATCCGCCGATCGCCGACCGCGTCGCTCGCCTGCAGAAAATCGGCGGCGGGTTCTAGCTCGTACCCCCGGCCCGGGCTGCGCCCGACTTACCGAGGAACGACCGTGGTGCCGAGTTCCGCCGCCACCGCAGCGGCGAGGTCGCCGCGATCCATGACTTCGATCCGCTCGAGTCCCTGCCAGGCCGCCGTCTCGCGCAGCAGCGGGGCAAGACGCTCGGCCGTCTCGGGCGGGGCATCCGCTTCTCGCCATGCCGACTGCACGCGGAGCACGCGATTCTGCCGATCGCTCTTGAGGTCGATGCGCCCGGCCAGGCGATCGTCGATGAGCAGCGGCAGCGTGTAGTAGCCGTAGACGCGTTTCGGCGCTGGCGTGTAGATCTCGATGCGGTAGCGGAAGCCGAACATGCGCTCCGCGCGGTTTCGCTCCCAGACCACCGGGTCGAACGGTGACAGCAGCGCCGTCGCGTCGAT
>JAYTEZ010000258.1:0-2401 GCA_043734805.1 Microbacteriaceae bacterium | reverse complement strand
GTCGGATCATCCGGATCGGGCAAGACGACGCTTCTTCGCCTGCTGAGCGGTTTCGATCGCCCGGATGTTGGCAGCATCAGCGTCGCGGGACGCATGGTCGCGGGGCCGGGAGTGATGATTCCGGCTCACCGACGCGGAATCGGGCACGTCGCCCAGGACGGCGCCCTTTTCCCGCACCTCACCGTCGGAGAGAATATCGCGTTCGGGCTCGACCGAGGGCGCGATCGACGTTCCGCGGTCGGCGAACTGCTCGAGCTGGTCGCGCTGGATGAGACCCTCTCGACGCGACGACCGGATCAACTCTCCGGCGGCCAGCAGCAGCGTGTCGCCCTCGCCCGGGCTCTCGCCCGCCGACCGAGCGTGATGCTCCTCGATGAACCGTTCTCGGCGCTGGATTTCGGTCTGCGGGTCGCCACCCGTGAACTCGTTTCCGCTGCGCTGACCAGGGCCGGCATCACGACCGTGCTCGTGACGCACGATCGTGCGGAAGCACTGGCTTTCGGCGACCAGCTCGCCGTGCTCCGCGAGGGTCGACTCGTGCAGGTCGGTGCTCCCGCGCTGCTGTATGCGGCACCGGTCGACCTCTCGACGGCACGGTTCCTCGGCGACATTGTCGTGCTCGCCGCGACGGTCGCTGACGGTGTGGCGAGGTGTGCGATCGGAATGGTCGAGGTCGCACCGGGAGCAGCACAGGTCGAATCAATCGTGATGTTCCGCCCGGAGCAGTTGGTGGTTGAGCCCACCGCGTCGACTGGTACCGTGACCGGGGTTGCACGTGTCGTCGCCGTCGAGTTCCAGGGAGCGGCGGTGCTGCTGACACTGGTGCTCGATGACGAGTCTGTGCCGCTCGTGCGGATTCCGGTTCCGAATGGACTCCGGGTCGCGGTGGGGGATCGCGTCGGCATCCGCGCCCTCGGGCCTGCTGCCGTGTTTCCTGCTTCCTGACGTCATGCGGCGCAACACAGGGCCGCTGCCGGCAGTGCTGCATTAGCGTCGAATCATGACCGGGAAACTGAACGTCGTCGCGGTATCGGGAAGTCTGCACGCGCCGTCCAAGACCATCGCTCTCGTTGAAGAAATCGTCGCAATGCTCGGCGACCGCCTGGCCATTGACGCGCACATCATCAGGCTCAACGAACTCGGCCCGTTCTTCGCCGGCTCGCTCGACCGCTCAGGCCTGCCGGAGAAGGTCGAGCACGAACTGCAGCGGATCGAGACCGCCGACCTCCTGATCGTCGCGTCCCCGGTCTACCGGGCATCCTTCACCGGCCTGTTCAAACACCTGTTCGACTTCGTCGACCAGTACGCGCTCGTCGACACGCCGGTGCTGCTCGCGGCGACCGGTGGATCGGAGCGGCATGCGCTCATCATCGAGCACCAGTTCCGTCCGTTGTTTTCCTTTTTCCAGGCGCTCACTCTCCCGCTCGGCATCTATGCCCACGATTCCGACTTCACCGACTACCGGGTGAGCAGCGCCTACCTTCTCGACCGCATCCAGAAGGTCGTCGAACGGTCGCTGCCCATTATCACCGCCAACATCGAAGAGAAGCGGCAGATCGTCACCGCGCTCGACCGCGGGATGCGCGTTGACGCCGGAGTACCGGCACCCGGGGTCATCCGCCTGCTCAGCTGAATCCGCAACGGCGGCACGTCGGCAGCGAACCCGCATCCCGTCTCCCGTATCCCGTTTGCTGCAATGAAAACGCAGGACATTCACCACGAAACCCTCAGTTCCGCGCGAAATACCGAGATCGGTGGTGAATGTCCTGCGTTTTGAGAACGGAGGGCGCGCGGAAGAGACCTACTCCGCGAGTACTTTGACGATGCGCTGAAGCGATACCGGTTCCACCGTGCCGAGGTGCTGCGCGAAGAGACTGAGCCGCAGCTCCTCGAGCAGCCAGCGGACGCGCACGAGGTTCGCGGGCGAGTCGGCCGGGACCGGAAGCCGCCCGCCCGCGAGTTCGTAGCGCGCCGCCGCGGTCTGCACCTCCGACATCCAGACCCGGTCGCGGCCAAGATTCTCTCCGAGCTTGCCGATGCGGTGCACGATCGCCGCAAGATACACGGGCAGTCGCCGCAGCTGTGGCAGCCCGGTTGCCGAGACGAAGCCCGGGTAGATGAGCGCCGCCAGCTGCTCTCGTGCGTCGGCGAGCGGGCTGAGCAGGGCGATGTTCGATGCAGCCTTGATCGCCTTCTCCGCTTCGCGAGAATCCGCGATGACTTTCGTCAGCAGCGATACCGTCTGGAAGAGCGAATCCATGACAGTCGCCGAGATCTCCTCGCGTACAACATCGAATTGGGCTCGAGTCCAGACCTCGCGCTCGCCGAGCACCGCATCGATGCAGGCCGCCATGCAGTCCGTGAAAAGTTCACCGGTCGTTCGGTACGGACTCTGGGCGAG
>JAYTEZ010000257.1:0-4493 GCA_043734805.1 Microbacteriaceae bacterium | reverse complement strand
GATACCGATTTCTAAAGATACGCAGCCCAGCAATACCCAGTTCAGGGTCGGTCGGCTCACCAAGGCCCATGGCCTCAAGGGAGCGATCAAGGTCGAGTTGTACACGGATGCCCCGGAGCGACGTTTCGTTCCGGGCGCCGTGTTTGCCCTGCAGGTGCCAACGAGCTCGCCCTGGCACGGCAAGACCCTCGAACTCACCGAACTCAAGTGGTACAACACGCATCCGGTCGCCTTCTTCAAAGGCGTGTTGGATCGTTCGGTGGCCGAAAGCCTGATCAAGGCGATCCTCTGGGTCGATCAGGATTTGGCCGAGCTTTCGGATGAAGAAGATGCCTGGTACGACCATCAACTGGTGGGACTCGCTGTCATCCGTGACGGAGTCCGCATCGGCACAGTCAGCCTCATCGATCACCTTCCTGCACAGGACCTGATCCACGTCGCGACGGACTCCGGCGAGGTGCTTGTGCCTTTCGTCAAGGCGATCGTGCCCGCCGTCGATATCGCGGGTGGAACGCTCACTGTGACGCCGCCGACCGGACTCTTCGAAGAGCTGACCGACGAAGACCCAGACGACGAACCAGACGGTGCCGAGCGCGACTCCGAGGTATCCACGGGTTCTGATTCACCCAAGCAGTAGCCTCGCGGCGGGAGAGACTGGGTCGCGGAGCGAGTTGTTTCTCCCTCCGCGACCCAGTTTCTCCCGCCGAATGGGGGCGGATGTCCCGCCGTGAGGCCGGACCTCGCCACGGGGTGTCACAGCCACGCGGCGGAACAGCCACGGGGTGTCACAGCCACGCGGCGGAACAGCGCAAGCGGCGATAGGCAGTCGGGAATGAGTAGGGTCAACACATGCGCATCGACATCGTGACGATCTTCCCGGAGTTCTTCTCCGTGCTCGATGTCTCCCTGCTTGGCCGGGCGCGGCAGAGCGGTCTCATCGATCTGGCGGTGCACGACCTCCGCGACTTCACGTTCGACCGTCATCGCACCGTCGATGACACGCCCTACGGCGGTGGTGCTGGCATGGTGATGCGGCCGGAGCCGTGGGGCGAGGCGCTCGACAGCATCCTGTATGCAAGCGAGGCGCAGCACGCCGCCGCACCCGTCATCATCTTCCCGTCGCCCGCCGGTGAACTATTCACCCAGGCCACCGCGCAGGAGCTCGCCTCAGAACACCAGCTGGTCTTCGGATGCGGTCGCTACGAGGGCATCGACCAGCGCGTCGTCGACTATGCGGCGAGCCGCGCCCGGGTGCGACTCGTCAGCCTGGGCGACTATGTGCTGAACGGCGGCGAGGTCGCGACGATGGCCATGATCGAGGCGATCGGGCGGCTCATTCCGGGAGTGGTCGGCAATCCGGAAAGCCTCGTCGAAGAGTCCCATTCGGATGGCCTGCTCGAGTACCCGAGTTACACCAAGCCAGCAACGTGGCGTGGTCTCGAGGTGCCGCCGGTGCTGCTGAGCGGCAATCATGGCGCGATTGCGGCCTGGCGCCGCGAACAGCAGCTGGAGCGCACCCGGCGCGTGCGACCCGACCTGTTGCCGCCGGATCCGCTGCCTCCGCACCCGTGAGTGACACTCCCGCCCGAACATTCGGGCGCGAGTGTCACTCACGGCCGCGGAGTTCGGGAAAAGGGACTTGGGGCCGGTCAGCCGCGGCCTCAGCGGGCGGTGAGCACGACCGGACCGGACTCGGTGATCGCGATCGTGTGCTCGACGTGTGCGGCCCGCGATCCGTCCAGACTCCGGAGGGTCCAGCCATCCGGATCCGTGAAGATTCGATCGGTGGTCTGCATGAGCCATGGTTCGATCGCGAAGACGAGCCCGGCACGCAGCGGAACTCCTCTGCCGGGCCGGCCGTCGTTCGGCACGTGGGGGTCGCCGTGCATCGTGCGCCCGACGCCGTGACCGCCGAAATCCGTATTGATTGAGAAGCCAGCCGCGTGGCTGACCGCACCGATCGCGGCGGAAACGTCGCCCATCCGTGCGCCCGGTTGCGCGGCGGCGATGCCGGCGGCGAGGGAGCTCTCGGTGACCTCGATGAGCCGGAGATCTTCTTCCCGCGCGGCGCCGACAATGACGGTCACGGCCGAGTCGGCGACCCAGCCGTCGACGGATGCCGCGAAGTCGAGACTGAGCATGTCACCGTCCTGCAGCCGGTAGTCGTGTGGAAGACCGTGCAGCACTGCGTCGTTCACCGAGGTGCAGAGCACTTTTCCGAACGGCATCGCGCCGAACGACGGGTGGTAGTCGACATAACAGCTCTGAGCGCCGGAGGCGCGGATGAGATCGGCGGCGATCGAATCGAGCTTCAGCAGATTGACCCCCACCGCGGATGCCGCGGTCAGCTCCGAGAGCACGCTCGCGACGAACCGGCCGGCGGCCCGCATTTCGTCGATTTCCCCTGGGGTTCTGAGCTCGATCATGTGGCTCCTCTCGTCCGAAACAATTCTTGTCTCCTGCGAGCGTAAGCTTTTACCCATGTGGTACCGACGGGCTGTTTTCAACATCCAGTTCGCCGCAACCATCGTTCTGCCGCTGTGGCTGCTGGTCGGGCGGGTTTTTTTCGGAGTTATTCTCGGCTGGCACTATGCCATCCAGCTCTTCCTCGCGCCCGTACTGTTCATCTTCTTCGCCGTTGTGACGACCATCACCTGGGCTCGGAAGAGCGCGCGAAAATCCGGCGCCGTCTCGAGGATCGATGCCTGGCTTCTCTCCGGCTGGTACCTGACCGTCATCGCCTATGGCTTCTTCGTCGTCGACTCGGTGCACAGCACCGAACAGGGTGCGTCGATCGCTACGAAGCTTGTTGGCCAGCAGTTTCGGGATGCCTCGTTCACCATCGCTGACATTGCGGGCGGGGTGATGATCATCCTCGCGTTCACGACCCTCTGGGTGGTGCTCATCGAATACCTGGTCGAAACGCGGCAGCAGGTCGTGACGAGGCTGACCGGCTTCGACTATCGCGAGCGTCATGCCCTCGCCGGCGAGGCCGAGCGCGCGGCAGCCCCGGATGCAGCGGCAGCCCCGGTTGCAGCCGCCGCAGCCCACGCGGCGAACGCAGCCGGTGCCAGTGGCGTCATCCGGGTCGAAACCGCCGAGAACTGACCCCCGCCGACTCGGTGGCTGGCACTGTAGTGGGCGTTGTGGCAGAATAAGTCCTTGTGCCTGCAGCACGGCTCTGCCACAGGGGAGTCGTCATCGATTCGGGCACCATTTCCTTCTGAATTAATCTAATTCGCGATCGACCTGTGGCGGTTGCAGAGAGCGATCCATCATGCATATTCTCGACGCCGTCGACGCGGCCTCACTCCGCTCTGACATTCCGGACTTCCGCGCCGGTGACAACGTCAAGGTCCACGTCAACATCGTTGAAGGCACCCGCGCGCGCATCCAGGTCTTCCAGGGTGTCGTTATCGGGCGCTCGGGCGAAGGTGTGCGTGAGACGTTCTGTGTTCGCAAAGTAAGTTTCCAGGTCGGAGTCGAGCGCACGTTCCCCGTGCACTCCCCGGTCATCGATCACATCGAGGTCGTCACCCGCGGTGACGTGCGACGCGCCAAGCTTTACTACCTTCGGAACCTGCGCGGCAAGAAGGCCAAGATCAAGGAAAAGCGCGACGCGCACTAGACGCGCCGCTTCGCCGATGTTTTTCCCCGAGCTCCCCACCACGTAAAGTGATGGGGAGCTCAGGGGTTTAATGTCACACATCGATCAAGCCGCGACGACCGGTGGCGTGGAGGCGGCCAAGCGCCACAAAACGCGAGGCGTGAAACTATTTATTCGCGATATCGTGCTGATCTTTCTCGCGGCGATCATCATCTCCGTGGGAATCAAGGCGTTCCTCATCCGGTCGTTCTACATTCCCTCCGACTCGATGCAGGACACGCTGCAGCAAAACGATCGCATCATTGTCAATGAACTTGTCCCCAGGATCATCCCGGTTCAACATGGTGACGTCGTGGTGTTCACTGACCCGGGCGGGTGGCTGAACGCCCCACCCGTTGTCCAACCGAATGGGTTTGTCGCCGGCGTCGACTGGGTGCTCTCGCTGGTCGGGTTGAGCGCTCCGGACAGCAACGATCACCTCATCAAACGCGTCATCGGCCTGCCCGGCGACAAGGTGGCATGCTGCAACGCTTTCGGCCAGATGACGGTCAACGGTATCCCGCTGGTCGAGCCATATCTGAAGCTACCGCAGGGCGTCACAAAAATTTCCGCCGATGATTTCGCTGTGACAGTCCCCAGGAACTCGCTCTGGGTGATGGGGGACAACCGTTACAACTCCAAGGATTCTCGGTACAACACGACCACGCCGAGCAAGGGCTTCGTGCCAATGGATGATGTCGTCGGCCGCGCGTTCGTCCTGACCTGGCCGGTGAGCCACTGGACCTGGCTCGACAACTACCCGAAGGTCTTCGGCGGCGTGGCAGGCGACAAAAGGTAGGTGGCCCCCGTCGACCCGTCTCTTGATATCGAGGCACTTTTGCACGGC
>JAYTEZ010000256.1:0-1680 GCA_043734805.1 Microbacteriaceae bacterium | reverse complement strand
CGCTCCTCGACCGCACCGTTCGTGTGTGCGATCGTGCTCGCGGCGATCTGCGCGAGCGCGTTCTTCACGTCATCCGTGATCGCATGCGTGCCGTTGGTGTTCTTCGGCGCCAAGCTGTTGGGCGCCGAGCGACCGGAGTCGCCGCCGTTTCCACTTCCACCGCTCGAGTTGCTGCCCTTGCCGCGACTGCGGCGGGTTTCGGGCTGCGCACTCTGGCGATGCCTGGTGACCGGGTCGTGATGGATGATGATGCCGCGCCCGGCACAGAACTCGCAGGGCTCGCTGAACGACTCGATCAGCCCGAGACCGAGCTTCTTGCGGGTCATCTGCACGAGACCGAGGCTCGTGACCTCTGCGACCTGGTGTTTCGTACGGTCGCGGCTGAGGCACTCGACGAGTCGACGCAACACGAGGTCGCGATTGGACTCGAGCACCATGTCAATGAAGTCGACGACGATAATTCCGCCGATGTCGCGAAGTCGAAGCTGGCGCACGATCTCTTCCGCGGCCTCGAGGTTGTTCTTGGTGACGGTTTCTTCGAGATTTCCACCGGATCCGACGAACTTGCCGGTGTTGACGTCGACGACCGTCATGGCCTCCGTGCGGTCGATCACGAGCGAGCCACCGGATGGCAGCCAGACCTTGCGGTCCAGCGCCTTTTCGATCTGCTCCGTGATGCGGTACTCGTCGAAGGAGTCAACGGTGCCCTCGTAGGTCTGCAAACGGTCGACGAGATCCGGGGCAACCTGCTTGAGGTAGGTCGAAATCGTACCGAGGGAATCCTCGCCTTCGATGACGAGTTTGTGGAAGTCCTCGTTGAAGACATCGCGCACGATCTTGACGAGTAGGTCGGGCTCGCTGTGGAGCAGCGCTGGCGCCTGAACAGTCTCGAGTATCTCGCTGATCGCGGACCACTGGGCGGTGAGTCGGTTGACGTCGAGCGTCAGTTGCTCATCGGTCGTACCCTCCGCTGCGGTGCGCACGATGACGCCGACGTTCTCGGGCAGCACCTCCTTGAGGATCTTCTTGAGGCGCGCACGTTCGGTGTCGGGAAGTTTGCGGGAAATTCCGTTCATCGAGCCGTTCGGCACGTAGACGAGGTAGCGTCCGGGCAGGCTGACCTGGCTGGTCAGTCTGGCGCCCTTGTGTCCGACCGGATCCTTAGTGACCTGAACGAGCACCCTGTCGCCCGGCTTGAGCGCGAGCTCGATGCGACGGGCCTGGCTGCCGCTCGTGGAGTTCTCGGCAGCGGCCTCCCAATCGACCTCCCCGGAGTACAGCACGGCATTACGACCGCGTCCGATGTCGACGAATGCTGCCTCCATGCTCGGGAGCACGTTCTGCACCCGACCGAGGTAGACATTGCCGATGAGACTCGCTTCTGCCGCCTTGGCGACGTAGTGCTCGACCAGCACGCCGTCTTCGAGAACGCCGATCTGGATGCGGTTGAACTTCGAGCGCACGACCATCACCCGGTCGACACTTTCACGGCGCGCCAGGAACTCGGCTTCCGTGATCACCGGGCGCCGACGTCCAGCATCCCGACCGTCGCGGCGGCGCTGTTTCTTGGCTTCGAGTCGGGTGGAGCCGCGCACTCGAGTGGGCTCGTTGCTCAGCTCGGGCTCCGGACGCGGGGTGCGCACCTTGACGACGGTGTTGGCCGGATTGCCGTTACCGGCA
>JAYTEZ010000255.1:0-1519 GCA_043734805.1 Microbacteriaceae bacterium | reverse complement strand
TCCCGCAGCGTTGATTCTCTCGACGTTGCTTCTCTCGGCGGCGATCGCCATTTTCTGGATGTTGCGCAGGGCCTGGTGCAGGTGTACCCGGGTTGCGTGTGCGGCGAGTTCCGGGTCGCGGGCCGCGATCGCCTGCACGATGAGCAGGTGCTCCGCGGCCGCGGCGGACAGGCGTGCCGGATCGTCGACGGCGAGGCGGCGAACCCGCACGAGGTGCGTGCGCAGGCTGCTCAGCGCGGCGGACAGGTAGGCATTGTCAACCGCCGCATCGATGGCATCGTCGAGCCGGGCGACGAGTTCATAGTACGCATGGCGGGCCGGATCGTCGTGGTCGATTAATTCGTTGACGGCCGAGAATTCGCGTTCGAATTGTTCGAACACCGCGCTGTTTCCCCGCAGCGCCGCGAGTCGAGCGGCCTGTTCTTCAAGCGCCTGCCGCACCTCGAAGAGTTCCTGGATGCTCGCGAGGGAGAGATCGGTGACGACGAGGCCGCGGCCGGTTTGCGCGGCGACCAGTCCATCCGCCATCAGCCTGGCAAGGGCCTCTCGCAGTGGGGTTCGAGAAACGCCGAGCCGCTTGGACTGTTCGACCTCCCCGAGCACGCTGCCGGGGCGGAGTTCCCACCCGACGATCTCTTCACGAAGGATCTGGTACGCGCGATCGCTCGCTCGCTGTACCGTCGCCATCCGTGCTCCTTCATTGCGGGTATGTACACATCATGGCTCACAAGCGCACTGGACCTCAATTTATTACCGGTTTTACCAATTTTCTGTATACAGAGGCGTTCGGTGGCTGCCCGTCGAAACCTAACCGGCCCGCGACGCCCGCTGGCGCAGCAGCGGCGCCGTGCGGTATGCCACCATTTCGCGCATCGAGAGCGCGATCTCGGTGCGCTCGATGCCGGGCGATGCCAGGATGACGCCAGCGATCCGGTAGAGATCATCCGCATCCCGCGCCACGATACGGATCATGATGTCGCTGCCGCCCGCGACCCCGTGCACCTCCACAACCTCGGTGATCTCGGTGAGCGCGAGCTCGATCTCGTGCAACCGGTGTTGGTCGACCCGCGCCGTGACGAACGCGGTGAGCGGGTAGCCGAGTGATCGGTGCGGCACGCGTCGATCGCTGCTTGCCAAAAGCTGGCCCGCCTCCAGCCTGGCCAGCCGCGACTGCACGGTGTTGCGCGAGAGACCGAGTCGCTGGGCGAGCTCGACGCCGGAGAGTCGTGCGTCCTCGCCCAGCGCGAGCAGGATGCGGGCGTCGGTGGCGTCGAGATCGGGCATGTACCGCAGTATGGCACGATTGCTCCTCCAAATCTTGTGCATTCTGCGCACTGGTCACATGACGGGTTGTGCATCTGACGTTCAGGCCGCACTATTTAGCTACAACACGTCAGTGAGGACGATCGACCATGAGCATCGCACCGCGTGAACTCACTCGGAACCTCGGCCTCGCCACGAAGTTCCGGACTACCGCGAAGAGCTTCGCCGTACACCAGAACGAGGCCAGCCCCCCGGC
>JAYTEZ010000254.1:0-2020 GCA_043734805.1 Microbacteriaceae bacterium | reverse complement strand
TCCGCGGCCAGCGCATTACCATCGTGGAGGATCAGTCGAAGGAGCGCGCGGGCGTAGGCGGGATCGTGCGGCCCGTCGTACACGTAGCTGGTTCCCGTGTCACCCTCGAGCGTCGCAACCAGCGCGTGTTCGGCGCCGGTGAGTGGCGCGGTGCGCTCCGTGAGCGGCACCTGATAGAGCAGCGGATGCTCAGCGTGATCAAGCACGAGGAGCACCTGGATGACCGCATCTGTTTCGCCGTCGAGTCGAAAGCCACCGATGATCTCAAACCTCGGTGCGCGACTCTTGCCCGCGTACCAGCGCTGGGTCGTAATCCATGCCTCGAGATAGTCGGGAACCTCGTTCACGAGCACCTCCAGCGGTGGGCGGCGATGACCGCCGGGTTGATGATTGTGCTGTCAACGATACGCAGCATGCCCCGCGGCAAACACCCCTCGACGAGCGGGAACTCATTCGCACCGGGTGCACGGCGAACGCGCGATATCCCCCCGTTCGAGGGCGCCCCGCTCTGGGGGCATACACGGGAGGCCCCAGACCGTAGTCTGCTTATTAGCAACACCGGGGGACACCTGGGTGGTGGTGACTTCGCGAAGTCGGATGCTGGATACGGGGGTATGCCAGCAAACGGAACATCGCAGATGTGAAGTCGCCACCCCCATGGATTCTGGTCCGCACGGCGCCTTCTGCCCCAGCCGATCATCAGATCAGGTGGCGATACTGTCGAGATGATTGCACAACTCCGGGCACGTGAACTTCTGGATGCCGCACGAGCACCAGTTGCGCGAGCTGCTCGGAGCAACCTCTCGCTGCCCGGTGCGGAGCGACGACGGATTTCGGGTGCACTTCCGGGTCAACGACAAGCTCGAAATCGCGGAGGCGGCCACCGCCTCCGATGCCTATGCTGGCGCCCTGGTCAGCCTCGTGCTGGCAGCACGGTAGCGGCGTGTCGATCAGTCCCGAAGGCTCCGCAGATGGTCGTTGATACCGGCGGAGAGCGTTACGTCGACCGCGAAGGGCGCGCCGTCCAGCTCGCGTACGGGGGCCGCGAGCCGCACGCTGGAGACCAGCCACGCTGCATCCGCCACCCGAAGCTGGTCGGGAGTGATCAGGTCGAAGCCGGTCGTCAGCCCGATGCTTTCCGCGTAGCGAAAGGTGCTCGCTTGTGTCGTGCCGTCGAGGATGCCGAGACCGGTTCCCGGAGTCAGCATGCGGTCGCCGACCCGGAATACGACGCTCGATGTCGGACCTTCAAGCACGTAGCCGTCGCTCGAAACGAAGATCACGTCGTCGGCGTTTCTCCTGGCTGCCTCTCGCAGCACGGAACGATTGATCGCGTAGCTCAAGGTCTTCGCGCTCGCAAGCAGCCACGGCGATGTCTGCTCGACGTCGTGCCGGTACCCGCGGTCGAGAGTGACGACCCGGATGCCGTCCCGGCGCGCGCGAGAGTAGTCGGGTGAGCGGGCGGCATAGACCCACCCCGTCGGTCGCCCGTCGCCTTCCACACCGCGCGTGAGCACTGTCTTGACCGAGATTTCGTTCGCCGGGTCGAGTTTGGCAATCGCCGCGAGGATGGCGGCTCGCCAGACAGCCGCGTCCGGCTGGGGCAGCTCGAGTGTCGCCGCCGATTGTGCAAAACGCCGCAGGTGATGCTCGAGCGCCTGGGGCCGACCGCCGCCGACGCTGATGGTCTCGAAGACGCCGTCGCCGCGCGTTGCGCCCAGGTCGAGGGCGCTCAGCAGCGGCGCTGCGGGATCGAGAAAGCTGAACGGTTCACCGCCTGCCCGATGGGGCGGGGCGGCTGCCGACGGTTGGTTGAGTAGGACGAGGACGTGTTCTGGCACGACTCCATTCTGCCCGCGGGTCAGCTCTGTCCGCACATCAGCCCGGTTCGCGGGTCAGGCATCCTGTCGCTGGATGGGAATGCTCGCCGTCGTGCCGTAGCCACGCTCGCGCCTCGGGATGAACACCGCGAGGATCACGCCGGCTAAAGCAACGCCGCTGCCCATCGCAAAGACCAGCT
>JAYTEZ010000253.1:0-2844 GCA_043734805.1 Microbacteriaceae bacterium | reverse complement strand
CCTCGTCGCCGAGCACAGCCCCGACAGGTCGCGCGGATTCTGGTCGAGCTGGCCGCAGGCGGCGGTTCCGGTCGGCAACCTCCTCGCCACCCTCGTGCTGCTGACTATGTCGTGGATCCTACCTAACGACCAGTTCCTCAACTGGGGGTGGAGGGTCGCCTTCTGGCTCTCGGCCGTCATCGTGGTGCTTGGCTACTACATCCGCTCGCACGTCAATGAGGCGCCGATCTTCCTCGAAGTTCGCGCCCAGGTGGAGGCCGAAAAATCCATCAGCTACGGCGTGACCGAGGTGCTGAAGAAGTATCCTCGCGGAGTGCTGCAGGCAATGGGGCTTCGATTCGCCGAAAACATCCTGTACTACATCATCGTGAGCTTCTCGATGGTCTACCTGGTCACGGTGCATAAGTACAACATCAGCCAACTGCTGCTCGCCCTCCTCATCGCGCACATCGTGCACTTCCTGGTGATCCCGCAGATCGGCCGACTCTCCGATCACTTCGGTCGCAAGCCGATCTACCTCATCGGTACGGTGCTCGGAGCGACCTGGGCGTTCTTCGCCTTCCCGATGTTCGACAAGCTCAATCCGGTCGTCATCGTTCTCGCGATCACCATCGGGCTGTGCTTCCACGCCTTCATGTACGCCGGACAGCCGGCCATCATGTCGGAGATGTTCCCCACCCGCATGCGCTACTCGGGGGTGTCCCTCGGCTACCAGGTCACGTCGATTCTGGCCGGTTCGTTCGCGCCGATCATTGCGACCGCGCTGCTGCAGCAGTACAAATCGTGGCTGCCGGTCGCGATCTACATCGTGATCGCTTGTGTGATCACGGCGGTCACTGTGCTCACGCTGCGGGAGACGCGCGGAATCTCCCTCCGCGACGTGGACTCGGCGGATGCCCGCAAGCACGGCCTGGTTCCGTGCCCCCCGGGTGTCAACTTCGCACGTTCCCGCTCCTTCAGAGGGTGCGAAGTTGACCCTTGACGAAGGCGCACGGTGAGAAGGCGATACCTGGCCACGAAAGTCAGGCCAGGGCCGCGACCACGCGCTCGTGGATGAGACCGTTCGTGGCGATGGCCGACCCGTGCCAGGGCCCGGGTTCACCATCGACCGAACTGAATCGTCCACCGGCCTCTTCGACGATCGGCACAAGAGCGGCCATGTCGTAGACCTTGAGGTCATACTCGCCCGCGATCTCCATGAGGCCCTCAGCCACCATCATGTACGGCCACATGTCGCCGTAGTCGCGGGTGCGCCAGACCTGGCGGGTGAGCGCGAGCAGCTGGGGGAGCTTGCCCGCGTTCTCCCAGCGGGTCAGTCCGCTCAGGCTGATGGAGGCATCCGCCAGCTCCGCCACCTTTGAGACGTGGATGCGGCGGGCCTGACTAGTGGTCTCGCTGCCGGACCGTTCGCTGCCGAGCCGTTCGGTGACGAACGCGCCCTGACCGCGAGCCGCCCACCAGCGCTTACCGAGAGCGGGCGCGCTCACCACCCCGACCACTGGAGTCCCGTCGATCGCGAGCGCGATGAGGGTGGCCCAGACCGGCACGCCTCGAACGTAATTCTTCGTCCCGTCGATCGGATCGATGATCCACTGGCGGCTCGAAGTTCCCTCTGTGCCGAACTCTGTACCGAACTCCTCACCGAGCACTGAATCGCCCGGCCGGCTGTCGGCGATTCCGGCGCGGATGGCGGTCTCGACCGCCTTGTCGGCATCCGAGACCGGCGTCATGTCGGGCTTGGTCGTCACAACGAGGTCGGAGGCGCGAAAGCGGTTCAGGGAGATGGCGTCGGCCAGGTCGGCGAGTTCGCGGGCGAGTTTCAGGTCGGACTGCAGGGAGTGGTTCGACTGCGCTGTATCGGTCACGGCTTCAAGGTTAGGGCAGGGCTCAGGTCAGGGAGGTCAACAGCCGCTGAAATGAGTCGAGCCGCAGCGTGCCAGCCGCACCGAGATCCCCGGCTTCCACCCGCTCGTTCATGGCGCAGTCCGGTGCATTTGGCAGGTGGGTGCATCCGCGCGGGCAGTCCTCGGCGATCGTGGCAAGGTCGGTGAAGGTCTTCAGGATGTTGTCGGTATTGATGTGGCCGAGCCCGAAGGATCGGACGCCCGGGGTATCGATGATCCAGCCGTTGCCCACCCGGTAGGAAATCGTGGACGACGAGGTGTGGCGCCCGCGCCCGGTCACGGTATTGACACGGCCGATCGCCCGGTTGGCATCCGGCACCAGGGCGTTCACCAGTGTCGACTTTCCAACGCCGGAGTGACCGACGGCCACCGTCGTGTGGTCTTCGAGCAGCGCTGTGATCTGGTCAGTCGGCATCGCGCCAACGCCGCTAGTGACGACCGTGACGTCGAGGCCGGCGAAATTCGCAAGAAAATCGGTGGGGTCGGCCAGGTCGGTTTTGGTGATGCAGAGAATCGGTTTCAGCCCGGCATCGAACGCGGCGACGAGGTAGCGGTCGACGAGGCGCGGCCGCGGTTCCGGATTCGCGGCGGCGACAACAATGAGCATCTGGTCGGCGTTCGCCACGATGATGCGCTCGACCTCGTCCGAGTCGTCTGCGCTTCGGCGCAAAACGGTTGTGCGCGGTTGAATGCGCACAATGCGGGAGAGACTCCCCTCGTCGCCCGTCGTGTCGCCGACGAGGTCGACCCGGTCTCCGGTGACGATCGCCTGCTTGCGCAGTTCACTCGCGCGAGACGCCGTTGCTTCGTGTTCTTCCGGTGTGCCCTCCCCAACGAGCACCGAGTAACGGCCACGGTCGACGGTGAACACCCGACCGGTCACCGCGTCGCTATGCTCGGGACGAATCTTGGTGCGCGCACGGTTGCCCTTCGGGTTCGG
>JAYTEZ010000252.1:0-12375 GCA_043734805.1 Microbacteriaceae bacterium | reverse complement strand
CGCCAGGGGCGTGCCGAGCATCCGGCTGGCACGGAGGTTGATCCCGAGGCGTGGTGGCGCGCCCTGCTCGAGGCGATCGCCTCTGCCGGCGGCCTTGATAATGTTGCCGCGATCTCGATCGGCGGCCAGCAGCATGGGCTGGTCGCCATTGACCGGGACGGTCACGTCATTCGTCCCGCACTGCTGTGGAACGATACTCGATCCGCCGGTGCGGCGGAGGCGCTCGTTGCCGAGGTCGGTGCCAGCGAACTCGCCAGGCGCACCGGTTCCGTTCCCGTTTCATCATTCACTCTCACGAAACTGCGGTGGCTTGCCGATTCTGAGCCGGACAATGCCGCACGTATCGCGGCTATCGCCCTCCCTCACGACTGGCTGACCTGGCGTTTACGCGGGTTCGGGCCGGATAATCCCCGGCTGGACGAGTTCATCACCGACCGATCGGAGGCCAGCGGCACGAGCTACTTCGACCCTTCGACGGGCGAGTACGACCGCGAACTGCTCGCTCTGGCATTGCGTGTGACCATTGAGAGCGCGCGGCAGATTATTTTGCCAACGGTTCTCTCGTCTGACGAATTCCGGCCGGTGGCTGGCGGCGGGCTTGCGGGCAGAATTATCGTGGGCGCGGGCGCTGGTGACAACGCCGCCGCCGCCCTCGGGCTCGGAGCGGTCGCCGGTGACGTCGTGATATCGATCGGCACCAGCGGCACAGTTTTCGCGGTTTCCGACCGGCCGTCGCGCGACGAAACCGGAACTGTCGCGGGTTTCGCGGATGCCTCGGGCAGGTTCCTGCCGCTCATCGCGACGCTCAATGCGGCGCGGGTGCTCGACCTGTTTACGACTCTCCTCGGCACCGACCACGCGGGGCTTGGCGAGCTAGCCCTCGAAGCGGAACCCGGCGCGGATGGTGCCGTGCTGCATCCCTACTTCGAAGGCGAACGCACCCCGAACCTTCCGCACGCCACCGCGACACTCGCGGGCCTCAGCTTGCTTTCGACAACCCGACCGAACCTTGCGCGCGCCGCAATCGAGGGGATGCTGTGTGGGCTTGCCGATGGGCTCGACGCGCTCAAGGCGCAGGGCGTCACGGCGAACCGGCTCCTCCTCATCGGAGGTTCAGCTCAGAACCAGGCCGTCAGCCGGATCGCCGCCCAAATTTTCCGAACGCCCGTGGTCGTGCCCGAACCGACGGAATTCGTCGCGGCCGGGGCGGCGGTGCAGGCCGGGTGGGCTCTGACGGGCGTTCGCCCAGAGTGGCCCACCCCGGCATCCGCTGAGCCGCCGGTCGACTTTCGACCGATCATTCGTGAACAGTATGCGCGCTGACAGAAATCGCCGATGGGCGTGGCATCGCCCATTCTGAAACGTTTGGTGGTGCAAATTCGGCCTGCCATTGAATCCAACCCACCACGCGATTGAGCGTGCACTTGCGGTGTCTGGCGAATCAAGACAACGGCGGGGATATCGTCCGCGAATCGCGGGCCTGGTCGAGAACGCGATGGGACCGATTGAAGCATGCAGTGTCACAGGGGAAGGCTCAGCGGTTATCGACCGCGACTTCACAGTCGATGCGCGACGCTCTTGACACCGAAAGCGAAGTCCGCGATGCTCGGTGACACATCCAAGTGGTCCCATGCTCCTGTCAACGACGTGGTCCCATATCGCTGGCACGCGACATCTGGGCAGAGAGCCTGAACTTCATAACCTCCAAAGTGGCTGAGGAAATCATGAAAACAATTGTGAAGAAGAGTTTTTCGTCCCCGGATGAGACGAAGAGGCCCTTCGCCAAGGGAACCATTGATTCGGTAACCATCGGCGGTCTCGACCTGGCCCGGGAGACGCTCGAGCCGGGGTGGAAATGGTCGGAACACGTCAAGCCAGTCGTAAACACTGAGACGTGCCAGAAATACCATGTGAAGTACTTTCTCTCCGGGCGGCAAATGGTGCTCATGGACGATGGCACAGAGCTGGAGTTTGGTCCAGGCGACCTCGCAATCATCCAGCCGGGCCACGATGCATGGGTCGTGGGAGACGAACCGAATGTACTCCTCGAGCTTTCCGGAGCAACAAAACCCTCCGAACTTTCCGGCGGATGAACCGGCGCGAGTTCTGTGGAATAACCACCCATCGCGGTCCCTCCAAATCTCCCTCCAGTCGGCCTTGATGCGCTCATGCCCAAGTTCCGCCCGCTCGCTCCGCGACGACGCGCAATCCGACCCCGTCGAGCCAGCGTCGCAACACTTCCCTGATCTCGTTCACGCTGAGCCCCTGAATCCCATCGTCGATGACCTCCACGTCGAAATATCTGACGCGACGATCAAACAAGCGGACCGAGGACCCGCCGGCAAGGCTCCCCGGGTGGTCCCATAACTGGCCATCCAGGTGGTCCCATGAACGTGGCAGAAAACCGCCTACAGCGGTCCCATATTCATGGCAAGCGACACGGTTGGCGCTAGAACTCGTCGTCACGCTCAGGCAAAGGAGGCGGAGGTGCCTGCCCGTCCGCCTCTGAGCGAAGTTGCTGAACAGCTCGCGTGACGAGCACTACCGCCTGGGCCGCGGCGGATGCATCCGTATGGCTTATGTCGCCATGCGTTACCTTATTGGCGAGGTCCCATGCGGCTTTCACGAGCACCCGCAACTCGGCGTGCACCGATCCCACGGCGTACTTCGAGAGAAAGTAGCCAAGCCACGCCTTCGCGTCGGCTGCCTTCGGTGCCGTCTCCCTCTCCGGTATGAGAGCTGGGTCGGCAATAAGCTTCGCCACGCCTATCATCACTTCTCGACTCCGACGCCCGACACCCTGCCAGTCGTCGCGGTCGCGAGCCCCGTTCATCTCCTTGATGAGCGCTGCTACTCGCGTGTCGACGGCCTCCCAAGTCGGCTCTTCCGTTGACCCGGCCGTGAGCGGACCGTCCGCAACCGGAACGTCCATTGCGACAGAATCATCGCCCGACGAGGAACGGCCACAGAGTGTTGAGTGTGCCGACCGGATCCTCGCCGTGACTGGCCCGCCCAATCAGCACGAAGACGAGCACGAGAACGAGAACGAGATCGACCGCCGCAGACAGAACTACGGATGCTACGCGCGAAACTTTCACGTCTCCACCCTAGGAGACGCGCTGAGGGGGCTGAAACTGCTCTTCCCACTGACCCGGAAGAACCATTTCTTTCCCCTCACGAGCGGCTGAAGCTGCTTCGCATCCTGCGGCGGCGATGCCTCCCGGTGAGGATGACGATTCCAGGGCTCCCGCGAACGAGGGGCGGAGCCAGAGACCCGCTTTCTTGGAATCGTGAGGGACATGTTCGGGCCCCTCCACTTGCGTATTGTGGTCATATGGAAACAGGCAACCAACTCGGCGAATATCTTCGCGCCAGACGCGAACTTCTCTTGCCGGAGGATGCCGGGCTTCCGGCCACGGGTCGACGCCGAGTTCAGGGGCTTCGTCGCGAGGAAGCGGCCCTGCTCGCCGGGATCAGCCAGGACCACTACCTCAGACTCGAACAGGGTCTCGAGCAGAACCCGTCAGACCAGGTGCTCGACGGTTTGGCGCGCGCACTGCGGCTCGACGAGGAAGCGACGGCCTACCTTCACCAGATCGCCCATCTCACGCCTGGTCGACGTCGCGATTCCCACGCTCCCGAGCAGGTGTCCCCCAGCCTCGTGAGCCTGATCAACTCGTGGCCGAACCAGGCGGTGTATGTCCAGGGACGATTCATGGATGTGCTCGCCGCCAACGCGCTCGCGGTGGCACTGTCCCCGTTGTTTGCGCCGGGCGTGAACAGCGTGCGAGCTGCATTCCTCGACCCGGCTGTGCGCGAGCTCTACCGCGACTGGGACGGGATGGCGGCCCGCATGGTGGCCGACCTGCGAGCCCTGATCGGTCCGAACGTCGACGACCCCGCGCTCGCCCAGCTCGTAGGTGAGCTGTCGTTGCGAAGCGAGGAGTTCCGGCAGCTATGGGCACAGCAGGATGTGCGGCCGACGCGTGGCGGAATTACCGAGCTTCATCATCCACAGGTCGGTCCTCTCGACCTCCAGTGCGAGAACCTTGCGATCGAAGGATCCGACGGTCAGGTGCTCGTCATCCTCCACTCCGGACCCGGCGCCCCGTCGAAAGTCGGGTTCCAGCGGCTCGCGGCTATCGCCGCTGGTCGGGAGACCGCGGGTGACCAGAAGGCCCTCGCCGCCCCCGTGCCGATCGAATCGAAGCGGCGCGCCACCTGACCGTTGCGGCGATCGGATGTCGGCGTGAACGGGGTCGCTGAAGGCGTGTCAAGCACCGGCGACGTGAGCCTCCGGCGGATCGTGGAGAGACCGAATCCGACGGCAATGCCGAAGGCCACACCGACCACAATGGCCAGTACGAAGTCGCCGGCGACCAACCATGGATGGATGGTGCCGACGATCGCGGTGGTTGCGGCAGCCAGGGCAACCAGTGCCGCCGCGTCGTTGAACAGGCTCTCCCCTTCGAGGACCGTCGCGAGGGTGATCGCCGGCACCACCAGCCAGGTGAAGAATCCGACCGCGACGAGCGAAACCGGAGCCGACCAGCCGATGCGGCGCGACAGCCCGGTGACGGTAACCGTGACAATGACAAACGACACGATCCAGACAATGGTTATCACCGAGTCCATGCGGACATCTCTCCGTGAGCTACCCTCTCGACAGTATGAGGACAGGACGCCAACCTGGACGCTTCGGTGGAAACGGCGCAAACCGTCGCTACTTCGCTCCGAATTCCTCGACGAGGCTCGGGCGATGTGGGTTCCAGCCGAAAGCGGCCTTCGCCGTTGGCAGGAACTTTCGCGGCAGCGTCAACGCTCCGAACAACCGCGGTCACCTCATGCCCCGCCGCGATGAGCGCTGTGAGCACAGCTGATCCGACGAATCCCGTTCCACCGGTCAGAAGTACATGCTTGGTTGAACTCCTTTTCGCTGCTGAATTGGATGGGGCGCAGCAGTTCACTGGAGTTCAAGGGCACACAGGCAGACATCATTCCCGACAAGCAATCCTGGCGCGTTCGAGGTCGGCTCACTCGCAGCCAGAGCGCGGTTAGTAGCGGTCGGTGTTCGACTAAACCGAAACGGTCGACAGTACGTCGTCGAGCACCGCTGACGCTTCCTCGTCGCTCGAGTTCTGAGCGAGCGCGAGTTCTGAGATGAGAATCTGCCGCGCTTTGAGCAGCATGCGCTTTTCTCCTGCAGAAACCCCGTGGTCCTGATCGCGGCGCCACAGGTCGCGAACGACCTCGCTGACGCGATAGACGCTACCGCTTCCCATCTTTTCGGTGTTGGCTTTGAAGCGCCTCGACCAGTTGCCCGGCTCCTCGACCATGTCGCTTCGGAGCACCTCAAACACGGCCTCGACGCCAGCGCTGTCGATCACGTCGCGCACACCGATGAGTTCAACATTTTCGATCGGCAGTTCGATCGTCAGGTCAGTCGCGTGCACATTCAAGGTGATGTATTCCTTGTCGGCACCCTTGATCGTGCGGGTCTTGACGGCGGTGATGGTGGCGGCGCCGTGGTGGGGGTACACGACGGTTTCTCCTACTTGGAAAATCATGCAGTTATGCCTTCAATCGTTGGCTCTGTATCGCAAGCAAAACAACTCGCTGTCAGGAAGAAAGATCCTGATTCTGTCGGATATCAGGCAGGCGGACCTGCGAGCCGAACCGGCAACCGAGCGAGTAGTCGTGTGGAGGGACATGAAACGGTCCCGCGTCCGGGGCCTCAAGAAGGTTAACGCGTCAGAGGCCCATTAAATTGCCACATTCTGCATATAAGGCGGGAGAACGTCGGTTTTGCTACAAAATCTTCGGATTCGAGACGGTTACCAGAGTTCGCGGCGCTCCTCGGCCACGCTGTTGCCCCCGTCGACGGCGATCACCTGGCCCGTGACGTAGGCGGCGCCGGGCGATGCCAGCCACGCGATTGCTGAGGCGACTTCATCCGCCGTCCCGCTGCGACGCAGTGGCACTCTCAGCCCTTCAATGGCCTCGGATTCGAGTTGTGAACCGGTGGCGATCCAGCCGGGTGCGACCGCGTTGGCGGTGATTCCGGCGTGCGCTTCATCGACGGCGAGTGCGCGCGTGAGGCCGACCATGCCTGCCTTTGCCGCGGCGTAGGCAACATCGCCGCGCGCGGCCATGACCGGGCCGGTCAGGCTGGATACGTTCACGATCCGGCCCCAGCCCGCAGCGCGCATGAAAGGGACGACCACGCGCGTCAGCAGGAAGGCGCTGGTCAGGTTCATGGCGATCCCTCGCTCCCAATCGGCGACATCCATCGTCACGTCGCCGGACAAGATCGACTCGTCGCCGATGCTGACCATGCCGGCATTGTTCACGAGGATCGTTGGCTCGATGGATGCCGCGGCGAGCGCTTCAGAGAACCCGGCGACTTCCGCCTCAGTGTCCAGCCTCGTCACAAACCCCGTGGCGTCGATGCCGAGTGCGCGCAACTCTGCGGCGCGCTCGTGCACTCGCGGTGTGGTGGCGGTGATGGCCACTCTGGCACCCAGGTCGCCGAGCGCCCTGGCCGCCGCCCACCCGATGCCGGTGGGGCTGCCGGCGCCGCTCACGAGCGCAAGATGGCCTTCGAGATTCCAGAGGGATGTGTTCATTGGGTCATCGTATCGGCGGACCGGGGCGCTACCGTTTCCGGCGTCCCGCTCGTGCTAGCGGGGCGACGTCGAAGCCGACCCGCCGACGCGATAGCTTGCGCCCTTGTGCTCCGGGGGCAGGCGGTCGCCGCGTCCATGCAACTTGTTTCGCAGGGTGCCTTCGACGTACGCATCGGGATACACGCCGCGCTCTCGCAGCACCGGGATCACGTACTCGACGACATCCTCGAAGGTGCCCGGGGTGATCGCGTAGGCGAGGTTGAAGCCGTCGACATCCGTCTCATCCACCCATTCCTGCAGATAGTCGGCGATCTGTTCGCCGGAGCCGACGATGAACGGGCCGAGGCCACCGATGGCACCGAGGCGGGCAATGTCGCGCACCTTCCATTCGCTTCCGTCCGCGTTTGCCGCCTGGAAATTGGCCACCGTCGACTGGATCGCGTTGCTCTTGACATTGCCGATGGGCTCGTCGAGGTCGTATTGCGACAGGTCGATGCCCATCCAGCCCGACATGAAGACGAGCGCCCCCTCCTCGCTCGCATAGGAGAGGTAGTCGTGATACTTGGCCTCGGCCTTCTCCGGCGTCTCGTCGGTAATGATGGTGAGCAGCGTGTAGATCTTCGCGGCATACCGATCACGGCCCGCCGCCTCGAGCGCATCCCGAATCTTCTTCACCGTCTCTTTCAGCACCGCCTTGGTCGATGCGGCAACGAAAATCGCTTCGGCATTGCCCGCGGCAAAGGCGATGCCCCGAGAGGATGCCCCGGCCTGATAGATGACGGGAGTGCGCTGCGTCGATGGTTCCGACAGGTGGATGCCCGGAACCGTGAAGTTCTTCCCCTTGTGCCCGATCTCGTGCACCTTGGCCGGATCGGTGAATACGCCGGACTCGCGATCCCGGATGACCGCGTCATCCTCCCACGACCCCTCCCACAGCTTGTAGAGCACCTCGAGATATTCGTCGGCCACGTCGTAGCGGTCGTCGTGTTCGAGCTGGTCTTCGTGGCCCATGTTTCGGGCGGCCGACGGCAGGTAGCCGGTCACCACGTTCCAGCCAACGCGCCCGTTGGTCAGGTGATCAAGCGTCGACATGCGCCGGGCGAACGGATACGGATGCTCGTACGCGGTACCAGCGGTCACCCCGAAACCGAGGTTCTCCGTCACGAGCGCCATCGCAGAAATCAGCAACACCGGGTCGTTCACGGGAATCTGCGCGCCGTGACGAATGGCGGCCTCGTTGGATCCGCCGTAGACGTCGTAGGTACCCAGCACGTCGGCGATGAAGATGCCGTCGAAGGTGCCGCGCTCCAGCAGTTTCGCCAGCTCGGTCCAGTACTTCAGGTCTTTGTAGCGCCAGGACTGGTCATCCGGATGCCGCCACATTCCCGACGACTGGTGGGCGACGCAGTTCATGTCGAAGGCGTTGAAGCGAATTTGTCTGGGCATTAGTCCATCGTTGTCTGCTGTGCGTGCCTTCGCTTACCGACGCGTAATGAACAGCAACATGGCGTAGCACTGCGTCGCAGCAATTCGGTGTCGACCCGCGCGGGCCATACGCTGCACTTCCATGATCGAAATTGACAAGTTGACGAAGGTCTTCGGCACCGGGCCCGACCGCACCGTCGTGCTCGACAACCTGGACTTCAGCGTCGCAGCGCGCGAAATCTACGCTGTCGTCGGCCCAAGCGGGGCGGGCAAGAGCACGCTCGCACAGTGCGTCAACCTGCTCGAGCGACCGACATCCGGATCGGTGATCGTCAACGGGGACAACCTCTCCCACCTGAACGAGCAGGAGCTCCGTGTGGCCCGACGCCGCATCGGCACGATCTTCCAATCCGACGGGCTCTTCAGCAGGCGAACCGCCGCCGCCAACGTCGCCCTCCCCCTCGAATATCTCGGGGTAACCCCCGCCGAGAAGAAGAACCGCGTCGCCGAACTCCTCGATCGCGTGGGCCTGAACGGCAAATCACAGCACTATCCGCACCAGTTGTCGGGGGGCCAGCGCCAGAGGGTCGGCATCGCACGCGCCCTCGCCCTGCGGCCATCGATCCTGTTGTCCGATGAAGCCACGTCCGGCCTCGATCCGGAAGCCACTGCATCCGTTGTGAGCCTCCTGCGCGAGCTGCGCGATGATCTGGACCTCTCGATCCTGTTCATCACCCACGAAATGGACACTGTGCTGCAGGTTGCGGACTCGGTTGCTCGTCTTGACCACGGTCACATCGTCGAATCGGGCGCGCTCGTCGATCTGCTGAGGGATGCCGACTCGGAACTCGGCCGGGCCCTGCAACCCCGCCGCGCACATGAGACGGCTCCCGACACCGAGGTGGTCTGGTTCGTGAGTTACCACTCGTCGTCAGTGCCATCGGACTGGGTGACGAGGCTGGCCGCGGATCTGGGCTCGGGAGTCTCGCTGCTCGGCGCAGCCATCGAAAGGCTCCACGGCGCGACAGTTGGTCATGCCACCATCGGTGTTCGCAGCCGAGACGCCGACCGCATTGAGGCGGCTCTTCGCAGCTACGGACTCCAGGGTCGCCCGGAGCGCCCGCTTGCCGCGATACCCGAGCAGAACCTTGAGGATGTCGCGTGAACGCGTTCGTGCTAACGGCATCCCATCACGTGCACCTCAACACCACGATTCCGATCGGTGATATCCCGGCGCTCGTTCTGCCCGCGCTCCTGGACACGCTCATCATGGTCGGCATCGTGATGACGCTCGTCGTTCTCATCGGGGTTCCGCTCGGCGCTCTCGTGCACAACCTTGCCCCCGGGGGCCTGTTCGAGCGCCGCGTGCCTCACACCGTGTTGAGCTGGGTCGTGAGCATCGGGCGGTCGCTGCCGTTCCTGATCCTGATGGCGGCGATCGTTCCATTCACGCGACTGTTGACCGGGACGAATATCGGAATCCCCGCAGCCGTCGTTCCCATGACGATCGCCGGCATCGCCTTCTTCACGCGCATCGTCGAGAACTCGCTGCGCAGCGTTCCGCCGTCGCTCAGCCAGGTCGCCCGGGCATCCGGGGCTTCCCCGCTGCAGATCATTCGCACGGCTCAGCTGAGCGAGGCCGTACCCTCGATCATCGGCGGCCTGACCATCAACACCATCGCCATGATCGAGTACTCCGCTATCGCGGGCACGATCGGCGCCGGCGGCATCGGTTACGTCGCGGTCACCTACGGCTATCAACGCTTCGACAACGGCGTGATGCTCGCGACGATTCTCATTCTCATTGCTCTCGTGGCGACCGTTCAGCTGGTCGGCGACCGCCTCGTACGCCTGACGACTCCGCATGCAGAGCGAGCCCGCGGTTTCGACCGGATGCGCTGGCCCGGCCGGCCACGTCAGCTCGGCTAACCGCACCACCTCCCCTTCACCCGACGCAACCACCATCAGGAGAAAACTTCCATGACGAACCACACAACAACGCCGAACGACGCCGACCAGAGCCACGGCTTCAAACTCAACAAGCGCCGACGGTGGCCGTGGGTCGCTGGCGCCATCGTGGCGGTGCTCGGTGTCACCGCCGTCGTCGTGGTGCCGCTGCTCAGTCCCACGAAATCGGCCAACGATGTTGCGGGAGCAACCCTCATCGTCGCGACCGCCGAGGGCAATGCCGCGGAGCAGGCCCTGGTCAATTTCGTCGCAACGAAGGTCGCTCCGAAGTATGGAATCTCCATCGCCTTCAAGGGACTGTCGGACAGCAACACCATTAACCGCGCGGTCAGCGAGGGCGAGGTTGCCGGAACCGTCTACCAGCACAAGCTCTGGCTGAGCCAGGTGCTCGAGGCGAACCCCGACTTCCGTGAGACCGCGGCGACCGCCGTCTTCCGTTGGGGATTTGGGCTGTGGTCCGACAAGTACACCGACGTGTCGCAAATTCCGGATGGCGCGACGATCTCGCTCTACTCCGACCCCGCCAATGAGGCGCAGGGCCTCTGGGTGCTCGAGCGTGCCGGCCTGATCACGTTCAAGGACGGCACAAATAAGGCGAAGGCGACGCAGGGCGACATTGCGACCAACCCGAAGCACATCACGTTTACGCTGCTCGACTTCGGCGCGCAGTCGCGCGCGCTCCCCGACCTGGATGCGGCGGTCGGCTACACCGAGTACTACCTGGCCGCGAAGATCCCGCTCGAGAAGCAGATTTTTGCGCCTCCTGCCCCCGACGAGTTTGCGGGCCAGCTGACCGTGGGAACGAGATACGCGACCACCGCGAACATCAAGAAGCTGATTCAGGCCTTCAAAGATCCCCTGGTCCAGAACTTCCTCAGCACCGACCCCTCGGTGAAGGGCATCCTGCTGCCGCTCGTCGCGAAGTAATTCGTTCGGGTCAAAAAGTCGACCCTGGTCACGTTGCGGGCGCCCGCACCTCACGTGCGGCTGCGACGATGGCCGCGATCTGCCCCGGAATGCTCTCGTCCTGCAGCGAGGAGGTGTCCCCGAGCGGCCGACCGTCCACGATGTCCGCGAGCAGTCGACGCATGATCTTGCCGCTGCGGGTCTTTGGCAGGTCGGGTACGACAAACACATCGCGTGGTTTTGCAATGGCGCCGATCTCCGTAGTGATGTGGGCGCGCAGGACGCGAGCGAAGTCCTCACCGGGCGTCTGCCCCGAAGCGATCACGAACGCGGCGATCGCCTCTCCCGTCGTCGGATCTGAAACTCCGACAACTCCGGCCTCGCCGACTGCCGGATGCGCCACGAGCGCAGACTCAATCTCGATCGTCGAGAGACGATGGCCGGACACATTGATGACGTCATCTACGCGCCCGAGGAGCCAGATGTCTCCGTCCTCGTCATATTTCGCGCCATCACCAGAGAAGAAAAAGCCCTGCTCGGCAAAACGCGCCCAATACGCATCGCGGTAGCGCTCGGGGTTGCCCCACACTGTGCGCGCCATACCCGGCCAGGTGCCGGCGATCACGAGGTATCCGCCTGACCCATGCGGCACCTCCTGCCCGTCGCCGTCAACGACGAGGGTACGAAGGCCGGGGAGGGCGCCCAGCGCCGAACCGGGCTTGAGCGTCGAAACACCGGGGAGCGGTGCCATCACGGCCGCGCCCGTCTCCGACTGCCACCAGGTGTCGACGATCGGCGCCTGACCGCCGCCGATCTTCTCGTGGAACCATACCCAGGCTTCGGGGTTGATGGCCTCGCCGACAGAACCAAGCAAGCGGATGCTCGAGAGGTCGAACTTCTCCCGGACTCCGCCGGGGAACCATGTCATGAAGGTGCGGATGAGCGTCGGCGCGGTGTAGTAGGTGGTCACCCCGTAGCGTTCGATGATCTCAAAGTGCCGACCCTTATGCGGGGTGTCCGGCGTCCCCTCGTATATGACGGACGTGACACCATTCGACAGCGGACCGTAGAGCACGTAGGTGTGGGCGGTGACCCAGGCAAGATCCGCCGTGCACCAGTAAACATCGGTGTCTTTCGCATCGAACACGGCCCAATGGCTCCACGACGCGTGCACGAGGTATCCACCCGACGTGTGCACGAGCCCCTTCGGCTTGCCCGTCGTGCCGGAGGTGTAAATGATGAACAGCGGAGTTTCGGCGTCGAAGAACTCGGGCTCGTGCACGTCGGAGGCGGTGTCGACCACGTCGTGCCACCAGACGTCCCGGCCGTCGGTCCACGGGACTTCGCTGCCCGTACGACGCACCACGAGCACGTGCTCGATCGAATCGACCCCCTCCACCGCGGCATCCGCTGCCGCTTTGACGGGTACAGCGGCGCCCCGACGGTACTG
>JAYTEZ010000251.1:0-2878 GCA_043734805.1 Microbacteriaceae bacterium | reverse complement strand
GTCACGACGAGGCCGTCGCGGGGTACCTCATGTTCCGACAGGTACAGGGAACTCATGGCGCCGAGGCGCACGCTCCGCGGCACGAGGTCGCCCGCATCGATCCGGTCGCCGGGGCTCAGGGTGGATCGTGCCGCGTAGACCTGAACGCTCGTGTCGGCCACTGAGACCACCCCGACTACGCCGAGAACCGACAGGGTGACCAGGCCGACCCCGATCGCAAAGCGAGGGTCGAACCAGAATGACCGTGGCGCGCGTTCGTCCTTTGTGCTTGTGGGCCTCATCAGCCGCCTCCCGGCTCGTGGTTTCTCTGGAGTGCAGGAATCCATCGTCACGATCGGTGACGATCGCGGGGGAAAGTTATCCACACCTCCGTCGCGGCTTCTGCCGGGCACCCATAATCGAGGCATGAACCACTCGGACTTTCCCGATCAGATCGGCACCGGCGCGCTCGGTCGCTTTCTGACCCTCGCCGACATCGCCGAGATCCTCAACGTGTCTGCGAGCCAGGCCTACGCCCTCGTTCGCTCCGGAGAATTGCCGGCGATCAAGGTGGGAGGCCATGGGCACTGGCGGATCGAACGAGTCGTGCTCGAGTCCTACATCGAGGCCAAGTACGAAGAGGCCAGGCGCATGAGCCTGTGGAACCAGTCGGAGTATGCGAGCCTTCCCGAGTATTCGTTCGACCCCGGGACCCGCTCCGTCGGACCTGGCGATCAGAGCCGCACGAGCAGAAGCTGAGAGAACGGCACCACGCGGTACTGGGTGACGGCCGACTCCCGTCGCGGTGTGCCCGGATCGTGAACGGCAAGGTCGAGGTGGTCACGGCCGACGCGGTCGATCGTGCCGTGGAGGGTGCCACAGGCGAGCTGCAGTTCGATCGAACGTCGCCTTCGGCACAGATCACGGAGCACGAAGCTCAGGCCCAGCCGGCTCGAGAGACCGCGGCCGGACTGGACTGCATCCGGTTCTCCGAGGCTGTGTGCCACCTGCTCGCGAAAGAGGATGAGGCCCGCAATTGCCGCGATGGGCACTATGCACTGCGCCTCACGCTGAGATTCATCCACGAGGTCGCCCGAGATCCAGTCGCGACCGAAAGTGTGTGGGCGAAACGCAACCGTCGGGCCGTGCGCGAGGGCGAGCCGGATCGAATAGGAGGCCCCCTTGCCGTCATGGTCGTGAATGGCCAGAATGCGATCGCGCACCGACATGCGCCCGAGTCGCAGGCGCTCCTCTTCGGCCTGCAGGTCGATCTCCTCGGCACTCAACTCCTGTTCGAGCTGGCCTTCCAGATCGTCGAAGAGGTTGTCCCAGCGCATGCAGCGAAGCTACCCAGCCGGACCAACGACCGAGCACAGTTATCCACAGCCCCCGGTTGGGGCATAGACATCCGAGGGTAAGTACTGCTTTAGTGGCTAGCCACGGGAGTTACCCCCACTTCGGGGGGTAGGGCGTGCCTCCCTTTAGGGACTCACGGTTTCGGAGCCAACGATGAGCGATGCACTTCAGGAACGCCGGGCAGACCCGTCTGCACTTCAGCAAACGCTGCCGAGCAAGGTCATCCGCTCGCGTTATCACTCCGACGATTTCTTCGGGCATCAGCCTGCGCTGCGCTCTACGCTGCCGAACCCCGAGCCGCTGCTGGAGAATCTCACTCGCTGCGTTATAGAAATTTTGGCCGGCGCCCGAGACCTCGAACAGATCTCGCGCTGGGTCACGGATGACGTATACCGCCACCTGCTCAAGCGCGTCGTGCTTTCGGCGCGGGCCCGTCAGGCGAAGGGCCAGGTTGTCGCGCGCCCCAACTTTTCCATCGGGTCGACGTCAGTGTACGAGCCTCGGGATGGCGTGGTCGAGGCGGTCGTGATCGTTACAAGTCGGGCGCGCACTCGCGCGGTAGCCCTGCGTCTCGAGGGGCTGGACAACCGCTGGCGGGCGACCGTCATCAACGTGCTGTGACCCGCCTGGTTTAGCGGTCGTCCTCGTCGGTGATCTCGGCAAGCGCGTCATCTCGGGCCGCGCTGGCTTTCACGACCGCGCGATCGCGGGCTTCCTCTCCGCGCTCCGTGAGTTCCGATGCCAGCTCCGATGCCGTTGCCGAAACGCGTCCCTTGAGCTCGTTCGCCGATCCTACGACCCTGTCCGCGACGACCCTGGCCGTGCTGGAAACCGTGTGGGTAACGTCCTTGGTGACGGTGGTCGCCCGGTCGGCGACATCTTTTGCCACGGTAGCGGTCTTCTCGGCCACGACCTTCGCCGCATCGACGGTGGCCCTCGCCCCGTCGGCAATGGCTCCGGGCGCTGCCTTCGCGACAGATTCCGCCCTGGCGCGAATGACCGGCGCCTGCTGGCGAGCGTATGCCTCGACATCTCGGCGGGTCCTGCTCACTCGAGGGCTCAGCCAGAGCCGCTCGGCCGCCGCACGAATCTGCTCATACCGCTCTCGGCCCGCGCGAGCGCCGAGCACGTAGCCAGCCGATAGTCCGACAAGAAATAGGAATTTTGACCTCATACCACCAGCCTAGGCGCGGCCCGGCCTGGCTCGGAAGTTCTTGACGCGATCGAGAGGATATGGCCAAGGGCGCTGAATCGCACCACGGCCTGAATCGCACCACCAATCGGTGCCCCCGCGCTTGTGTCCTGCGCCGGTAGTTCGTTGTAGAAGTCGAATTTGTGAGTCGGGATGCCTGGGTTTTCGGGGTTTTCTATCCGCAAAATTGGCCTCAATCTGATTTGTTTTGCGGTCTGCTTAGCTGAAGCCGAGTCTGCCCCGCCGCTGGTTCGCGGGAGCGTTCGGCACCTCGGACCGGCGTTGGGGAACAGTGTGTCAGCGGTGGCGGAGGGCGGTGCGAAATGCAGGATGAGATCAGCACGTCCCGCC
>JAYTEZ010000250.1:0-5431 GCA_043734805.1 Microbacteriaceae bacterium | reverse complement strand
GATGCCGATCCCGGCAACAACGATGGCGAGTCTCGGTGCGGTGCGTGCGGCATCCGTAAACAGGCCGTATGGCCCCTCGATGGACACCGCTGTGCCGGTGGGCAGTGTGCTGATGCTGCGCGTACCGTTGCCAAGGTCCCGCACGGTGATCCGCGCCGTGCCATCGGTCGGCATCGCCGAGAGGGAGATCGGGTGCGAGTGCCACCAGGTGCGTGGCGTCCAGAACCGCCAGATGAAAAACTGTCCACCCGATGAGCCGAGCGACCGCAGATCCTTGCCGCGCAGGTGGATCGAGACGACACCCGGGGCCATTTGTTCGACCCGATCAACGCGGATGCGGTGACGAAGACTCGAGACCGCCGGCTCCGCGAATCGGTATGTGAGGATCGAACCGAACGCGAGAACGTAGAGCGAAATCCAGTACGCCCGTTCGAACGTTCCACCCGCGAGAATCTGTCCGACGCTCAACTGGTGCGGTACGGCGACGAGCACGGCGGCGTAGCTGAGCAGGTGCACGATGTGCCAGCCCTCATAGCTGAACTTCTTCCGCACGGCGACGAGCGAGGTCACGACGACAACGATGAGAAGCCCGAGACCGATGAACGCGAGTGGCATGTCCGGGATGGTGAGCATGCTGCCGATCTCCGCGATCGGGTTGATCCCGGATGCGATCCCGTAGCCGATGAGGAGAAGCGCGGCGTGGGCGAGCAACAGGTAGATCGCCGGTTTGCCGAGAGAACGATGCAGCGCGATGGCCCGATCGTGACCGATCACGCGATCGAGCACCGGAACGCGCGCTGCGAGCACGAGCATGACGAGTATGAAGTCGGTGCCGACGAGCCCGCTGGTGATCCCGATCCCCGTAAAAGTACCGGAGATTGTGGTGAACATCGAGGCACCGCCCGATGCCAGAAAGAGCAGGATCGCCGCGGCACCGGATGCCCAGAGTGTCCCGACGAGCAGGTCGGCAATGAGGGCGCGGCGTCGGTACTGCCGTCGCCTGTTGGGCCGCGGTCCGCGAGCACGGGTCAGCACGTCAGGCGACGATTGCCGCGTCTGCGTCTGGGGTGACATGGGGTCCTGACCGGATTTCGAGACCGCCGCAGATCGGCGATAGATTCAGCATTCATGAGGAATCTATGCATGCGCCGTGAAGGACACACCCAGCCCGTGTGAGTCTTCACATTTGCGGGAGGGCTACCGTCACGACGAGTCCCGCCTCCCCGTTAGCGAGCGACACAGTTCCGCCGGCGGAGTCGGCGATGGCTCCGACGAGGGCGAGTCCGAGCCCGCTGCCGCCCGTGCTCGACCTGCGGGAGTCATCTGGACGGGTGAATCGATCGAAGGCGTGGGGGAGAAAGCTTTCAGGCATCCCGGGCCCGTCATCGTGAACGCTCAGCACCAGGCCAGCGGCGCCCTGATCGAGGTTGACCGTGACAGCGCCGGCAACCCCGACCGCCGCAATTGCGTTCGACAGTAGGTTGTCGAGCAGGCGCCCAAAGCTGTCCGCCCCGACCGCAAAGCGGGCGGCATCGTCGGCTGCGTCCACGCTGAAGCCGACGTCCACCTGCTTGGCGAGTCCCATCATCCGCGCCCGGTCGATGCTTCCCATGAGTTCGCTCGTGAGCTCCTGGAACGAACTCGGCGCAGCTTTCGCTCCCTCCGACTCGAGCCGGGAGAGTTCTAGCAGGTTGTTCGCGAGGGAGGAAAGCCGATCGACCGAGACTTCGGCGGCAATGAGCTGGCTGGCGAGTGCGCCGGCGTCGCCGAAATCGTCGTGGGCGAGCTCGAGCTGGGTCTTGAGTACCGAGAGCGGTGTGCGCAGCTCGTGTGCGGCATCCGAAACCATCTGCTTTTCGCGCTCCGCTGACCGGCGTATTCGATCGAGCAACGCGTTGAGGGTGGTAGCGAGTTCGGAGATTTCATCGCGCGCCGGTCCGACCGGCAGGCCGCCCTCGCTCGAGTCCGCTCCGAGGAGTTCCGCTTTTCGTCTCATGCGTTCCACCGGCCGCAGGGCGGTAGAAGCCAGCACCCAGGACGCGACCCCAAAGCCGACCAGGAGAACCAGAGCTCCGAACAGGAGAGTGGTGTCCAGCCCACCCAACGCGAGAGCACTCGCTGCTGTGCTGCGCGCTGCCCAGAGCGACCAGCTTCCGCTGCTGGTCGAGACGCTCCGCCCCACCATAACGAAGCCCGTGCCAAGGGCGGCATCCCTCACCCTTTCGTTGGCGTCGGTGCGATGCTCAACCAGTCCGCGGAGATCGTGCGGCAGGGTGTCGACCTGAACGTCGCCCCGCGGGCCGCGTACGTAGATGAGCACGCCCGTTCCCGGGTCATCGAGTGTATTGGCCGGGTTTGCGATGATCTCGTTGGCGAAATAGGCGAGATCTTCTTCCGCGAGCGTGGCGTCAGCCGCCGAGAGGATGTTCGAAACCTGCGCGCGCACGGCGATGAGAGCAATTGCAAAAATAAGCGCGGCAACGAGAACGCTTCCGACGGTGATTCTCGCCCGGATGGACAGCCGTGCAAACATCCTCAGCCCTCGTTCGTATTCTCGTCGTCGCCCGCATCAACCTGCAGCGAGTATCCGACACCGCGGACCGTCGCGATCGTGAACCCGGAATCTATCGGCTCGAGCTTCTTGCGCAGATAGCGCACGTACTGGTCAACGATGGTCGGGTCGATGTGGTTTGTCGTTCCCCAGACTTCGGTGAGGATGTCGGCTCGGCTGAGTGTGCAGTCACGCCGAGCAGCGAACATTCGCAGCAGCGAGAACTCTTTCGTGCTCAGGGGGAGCGGTTCACCGTCGAACGTCGCCCGTACGGTTGCGGTGTCAAGCGCAATGCGCCCCACGGTGAGCACCGGCTTCGGGGCGCTCGTCTCCCGCCGCACGAGCGCCCTGATTCTGGCGCTGAACTCCACGAAGGCGAACGGCTTCGTGAGGTAATCGTCCGCGCCTGAGTCGAGGCCGAAAACGCGATCCTCGATCGCATCTCTGGCGGTGAGCAGCAGGATGGGGAGAGTATTTCCGTGATTTCTGAGATGACGGCAGATCTCGAAACCGGTCATTTCGGGAAGCATCACGTCGATCGCCGCGGCACCGAAATCCGTCGTCGCGGCCGCGATGAGGGCGTCAATGCCATTGCCGACGAGCGTCACTTCGTAGCCTTCATCGCGAAGACCTCGCTCGACGAGAGCACCCATCGCCGCGTCATCCTCCACCACCAGGATCTTCGTCACGACGCACAGACTACGCCGCGCCCGCCACCCGGTGCCGTAGGCTGTGATGCTGAATGGGTCGGCAAGACGGTCGCGTTGCCTTCTGCATCTTTCGAGAGGCTGGAGGCACCGAGGAACGTCCGGGCTCCGCAGAGCAGGGCGGTGGGTAATTCCCACCCGGGGTAACCCGCGAGAAAGTGCAACAGAAAGCAGACCGCCACGAGTTTCAGCCTTCGGGCTGGACTCGGGGTAAGGGTGAAACGGTGGTGTAAGAGACCACCAGCGGCCCGCGTGATCGGGTCGGCTAGGTAAACCTCGCCCGGAGCAAGGTCGAACAGGAAGCGTTACGGGCTGCTCGCCCAGTTTCCGGGTAGACCGCTAGAGGTGTGCGGCAACGTACATCGTAGATAGATGGCCGTCGATGGGGCCGGATGCGCGAGCATCCGTCTCCGGGACAGAACCCGGCGTAATAGCCGGCCCATTCACTCGATCGCCGGTTTCTCCATCGAGTGTTCACGCCATCGTTCAGACGATCCCCGTGGTACCGAGGAGCGAGCCGATGAGGAAGGTGGCAGCAAGCGCAATTGCGCCGCCGATCACGACCCGGAGCGTCGCCCGCAAAAGCGGGCTGCCTCCGATTCGGGCACCGGTTGCCCCGGTGAGGGCGAGCGCGACGAGCACGGCAATGAAAGTTACCGGGATTCGAGCCGGGTGTGGCGGCAGCAGAATCGCGATCATCGGCAGTATCGCCCCGATCACGAAGGCGAGCGCGGATGCTGCGGCTGCCTGCCACGGACTCACCACGGACTCCTCCCTAATGCCCAGCTCGGCCTCGAGGTGGGCGCCTAACGCATCGTATTTGGTGAGTTCAACGGCCACCTGGTGAGCGGTTTTCTCGGAGAGACCCTTGGACCGGTAAATGCCGGTGAGCTCCAGGAGTTCCTGCGCGGGGTCCTCCTCCAACTCTCGTCGCTCCTTTGCGATGAGCGCATGCTGGCTGTCTCGCTGGCTGCTCACTGAGACGTATTCTCCGAGCGCCATGGAGATTGCGCCGCCTACGAGACCCGCGGCGCCGGCCGTGATGACGGCGGGAACACTCGCGGTCGCACTCGCCACGCCAACCACGATCGCGGCGACGGACACGATGCCGTCGTTGGCGCCGAGCACTCCGGCTCTGAGCCAATTGAGTCGGGCGGCAATCCCCGGGCCGTGCGGTTCGTTGATGTTGGGGTACGGCGTAACTTCTGCGGAACTGGACATAGACCTAGCTAAGCATGGACAGCGGACGGGAGGTGGAGCACAGTGATCGCTTACTTGCCTGCCGCGAGAGCCGCTGCTCCGAGAATGCCAGCGTTATTGCGAAGGGTTGCCGGCACGATCGGCGTGTCGAGCTTGAGCAACGGAAGAAAGTCCTGGTGTTCCTTGGACACTCCGCCGCCGACGATGAACAGGTCGGGATGGAAATACGCCTCGAGGGCCGAATAGTAATTCTGCAGGCGCGCGGCCCAGTCTTTCCAGCTGAGGTTTTCCCGTTCCTTCGCCGCATAGGACGCCTTGGTCTCGTAGTCAACGCCCTCGAGCTGGATGTGGCCGAGCTCGGCATTCGGAATGAGCACGCCCCGGTAGATGATCGCAGTGCCGATACCGGTGCCGAGGGTCGTCATCAGAATGAGGCCCTTGTTTTTCTCTGCCGCACCGTACAGCGACTCTCCGTAGCCCGCGGCATCCGCATCGTTAACGAAGTGGATGTCGCGGCCGAGGCTCTTCTCGAAGAGATTCTCTGCCTCAAGGCCGATCCAGGTTTTCGATACGTTTGCTGCGGAGAGCGTCTTGCCTTTGATGACAACGGCCGGAAAGGTGATTCCGACCGGTTCTTTCTTGCTTGCGCCGCCGAGCTTCTTCAGCACTTCCTGCACCGTGTCGAGGATGTCCTGCGGCTCGCCGCCTCTCGGTGTCGGCAGCTTGACTCGGTCGCTCAGCAACTTGCCGGATGACACGTCGACGACGGCTCCCTTAATGCCCGTGCCGCCGATATCGATGCCTACTGCCTTGAGAGTCATGGTGGCCATTCTTTTCGAGGGTGTTCTCTTCAGGAAAGCGTGAGGATCTCCGCGCCGCGTTCGGTCACGACCAGCGTGTGTTCGAACTGCGCGGTGATGCTTCGGTCTTTGGTAACGACGGTCCAGCCATCCGCCCACAGGTCCCACTCGAT
>JAYTEZ010000249.1:0-2789 GCA_043734805.1 Microbacteriaceae bacterium | reverse complement strand
CCCAGAACGACTCGACGGCCCTCTTCAGCTCGCGACGACGGCCGATCCGGGGGTACCCCAGGATGCTGCCGGTGGGGAATGAGGGCGCTGTCATGCTGTTTCCTTGGTTTTTGTTGGTGCTGCAGCAGAGGATGATGAGGTTCCGTTGGTGAGTCCGACACCATCGAGCACGGCAAGAGCGGCCTGATGCTGGTTAAAAGTGTAAAGGTGAAGGCCGGGCGCGCCGCCTGCGAGAACCTCGTTCGCCAGACCGACTGCATGCTCGACTCCGATCGCGAGCTGCTCCTCGGCCAATTCTGTGCCGTCGAGGCGCCGGGCCAGTTCGACCGGTCGTCGCTCGCCGGTGAGTTCGAGGATGCGACTCAGCCGAACCGGGCTCGTGGCGGGCATGAGCCCCGGGAGAATCGGGATCGTGATGCCCGCGGTACGAGCCTGAGCCGCGAAGCTGAGGTAATCGTCGGAGTGGAAGAACAATTGGGTGATCGCCATCGTCGCGCCGGAGACCTGTTTGGCGAGCAGGGTGTCGATGTCCTGAATAGTGCTGCTGGAGCGCGGATGACCGTTCGGAAACGCTGCGACCGCGACGCGCACTTTCTGCCGGAGTGTCGGAATGTGTCCGACACCGGTTGAGCTGCGTGACGGGAGAGTCGCGTACTGCGCGCGTTCGGTCTGCACACGATGGATGAGCTGAACCAGCTCGGATGCACTGCCGAGGTCGCCGAGAAAGTGGTCGCCCTCCACCGCTCCGACGGGCGGATCACCCCGCAGCGCAAGAAAGCTCGTGATGCCGGCATCCAAAAACTCTCGCACCAGCCGGTTGGCCTCGAGGTGGGACGAGCCGACACAGGTGAGGTGCGCGAGCGGATGCACCTTCGTCTGCTCGAGGATGTGCCGCAAAACCCGCAGCGAGTTCTCTCTGGATGAACCCATCGCGCCGTAGGTGACCGAAATGAAGTCGGGACCAACGGAGGCCAGTTGTTCGATGGTGCCCCAGAGCAGCTTCGCCGCGGCATCCGAGCGCGGGGGGAAGAGTTCGAACGAGAACGGAACCCCCGCGGGGCGACCGACAACCTCGTTCACTATGCTCCGGTCCGATCGATCAGGCGTCGATGACCCGGCGGCCCGTTCCGGGGCCCACAGTTCATCGCCGCTGGGCAACAGACTAGCAAGCACCCGGGATCCGGGTACCAGTATTACGAGCGGTTACGACGAATCCGTTGGTACCCGAGCGGTGAAGGGCCTGAGCGCAGAGGCGTGTTCCTCGGTAACGAGAACCGAGATGCGGGTGCCCGACTCTTCGTAGGAGGTCGAGACGATCCTGGCGTGGTCGTGCAGCGACGAAATGACGTCTCCACGGTCGTAAGGGACGAGCAGGTCGAGTTCTATCGACGGCGCGGGCAGCGTGCGCGCGATGGCCGCGAGAATCTCCTCGATACCTTCCCCGGTGCGAGCGGATGCGAAGATCGCGTTCGGCTCGAGTCCACGCAAGGCCAGTCGCTGGTCGTCATCCACGAGGTCGCTCTTGTTGAACACAACGATCTCCGGAATATGCCGAGCCTCGACTTCGCCGATCACATCTCGCACCGTTGCGAGCTGGCTCGCCGGGTCCGGGTGGGACCCGTCGACCACGTGCAGCACGACATCCGAATCGGCGATCTCTTCAAAGGTCGAGCGAAACGCCTCAACCAGCTGGTGCGGCAGATTGCGCACGAACCCGACGGTGTCGGTGAGCGTGTACAACTGACCTTCAGTCGTCTCGTTCTTGCGCACGGCCGTATCGAGGGTCGCAAACAACGCATTCTCGACGAGGGCACCGGCGCGCGTGATGCGGTTGAGAAGCGACGACTTGCCGGCGTTCGTGTATCCGGCAATGGCCACCGAGGGCACTGAGTTGCGGTTGCGATTTGCCCGCTTGGCTTCGCGGGCCGGCTTGAACGCGAGAATCTGCTTCTTGAGACGGGACATGCGGGTGTGGATGCGGCGGCGGTCGAGCTCGATCTTCGTCTCACCGGGTCCACGGCTTCCCATGCCGTTGCCCGCTCCGACCTGGCCACCGGCCTGCCGGGACATCGACTCGCCCCAGCCGCGAAGGCGAGGAAGCAGGTATTCGAGCTGGGCGAGTTCGACCTGGGCCTTGCCCTCGCGGCTCTTGGCGTGCTGGCTGAAGATGTCGAGGATGACGGCGGTGCGGTCGATGACTTTGACCCTTACGACGTCCTCCAGTGCGCGCCGCTGGCTCGGTGCCAGTTCGCTGTCGACAATGACGGTATCCGCTCCGACGCTGGCGACGACGTCCCGTAGCTCAAGCGCTTTGCCCTTGCCGAAATAGGTGCTTGGATCGGGGGTCGGGCGCCTCTGCAGCAGACCGTCGAGCACGATCGCACCGGCAGTCTCGGCCAGGGCGAAAAGTTCGCGCATCGAGTTTTCGGCCTCCTGCGCATTGCCCTGAGAATAGATGCCGATCAATACGACGCGCTCGATGCGGAGTTGCCGGTACTCGACCTCTGTGACGTCTTCGAGTTCCGTCGACAACCCGGCAACACGTCGGAGCGCCTGCCGGTCATCGCGTTCGAACTGGTCGCCGTCGGAGTCCGACTCGACCGCGCGAGTCTGCAGAGCCTGCGCATTGCCGCTGCCGAACAGCGTGTAGCCAGCCGACTTGCTCGCGGCCCTCGCCAGCACGCGGCTGACGGCGTCGTCATCCTCGTGTCGTGCTGTTTCAGGTTCAATCATCTGGTTAACCCTAGCTCCTCGTATTTCGATAGGTTTCTCTGCATGGCCGCTGAGCA